>NZ_JBBKTQ010000015.1:0-138651 GCF_037890035.1 Ramlibacter sp. AN1133 | reverse complement strand
GGTGCTTCGTTCTTGCACCAGCGCCCGGAGCGCCCCCCTCCCAACCTCCCCCCAGAGGGGGGAGGAGCCATGCCTATTTGCCGAATTCGTCGCCCAGTTCTTCCGCCCGCCTGCACGCCGCGTGCAGCGCCTTCACGAATTCCGCCTTCACCTGGTCGTTCTCCATCGAAGTCAGCGCCGCATAGGTCGTTCCGCCTTTCGACGTGACCCGCTCCCGCAGCACCTGCAGCGGCTCCTGCGAAGCGCGGGCGAGTTCGGAAGCGCCCGCGAACGTGCCTACCGCGAGCCGGCGCGCCTGCTCCTCGCCCAGCCCCATCTCCGCCCCCGCCTGCGTCATCGCCTCGAGGAAATAGAACACGTAGGCCGGCCCCGACCCCGACAGCGCCGTCACCGCATCGAGTTGCTTCTCTGCATCGACCCAGAGGTACTCCCCGGTGGTCGCGATCACCTGCTCGACGCGGGCCTTCTCCGCTGGCGTCACCCCCGCGCGCGCGAACAAGGCCGTCATGCCCTTGCCCACCAGCGCCGGGGTGTTGGGCATGGAACGCACGATGCGCTGCGTCCCCAGCCAGGCCGCGATGCTGTCCGAGCGGATGCCCGCCGCGACGCTCAGGTGCAGCGCCTGCGACACGTGCGCCTTCGCCTGCGCGGCGGCCTCCTTGAAGGTCTGCGGCTTCACGGCCCAGACGACGAGGCCGCAGTCGGCCAACGCAGGGCCGGCATGCTCTTGCGCGGGGACGCCGAACTGCTGCTGCAAGCGCGCGCGCTGCCCGTCGAACGGTTCCACGACGGCCACCTGCGCCGGGGCGAGCCCCTGCCGGAGCAGCCCGCCGATGATGGCGCTGGCCATGTTGCCGCCGCCGATGAATGCGATGCGAGTGGTGTCCATCATTCCTGTCCCAGGTATTCGAAGGCCGCGAACTGCGTGACCTGCTGCGACCTGAAATTGTCGTCGCTCACCACGACGAGTGTGCGCCGGCCACCGGGCAGGCGCGGGCCCCAGCACATGCCCTCGGTGTTGTCCAGGCGCGAGAGGCCCAGTTGCGCGAAGTCGGCCACGAAGCGCTTGGGGCAGGGCCGGTGGTTGCCGGGCTCCAGCCGCGGCAGGGCGAGCGTGTCGCTGCCGTCCCGGATGTCGATCTCGTAAATGCGCAGCGACAGGCCCACTCCGGCCATGAACGCGCGTTCCAGCACCAGCATGCGGCTCGCGTCGATCATCAGGATCTCGCTCACGCCGTTGTCGGCGGCGCCGGGAAGAACCGGCGCCTGCGGGATGGCATCGGGCAGGTAGGCCACCTGGCGCACGGCGCGGCCGCTGGCGACGTCGAAGGCGGTGAAGCGGCACGGGCCGCCCGGGCGGCCGACGCCGGGCTCCGGCCCGTCCTGCTGCAGCGCGGCCTCCATGCCGACCCAGGCCGTGCGGGCGTCCGGCGTGAGCGCGAGGCCTTCGAAGGTGAGGTTGGCGCGCGGGCCGGTGCCGGGGCGTTGCGCGAACTGCAGGGCGGCGGGCACTTCGAAGTCGCGCACGTGGCTGCCATCCAGCCGCGCCTGCTTCAGCGTCGGGGACTGGTTGGCGGGGTAGTCGCCCTCGCTGGTCCACAGGAACCCGCCCCGCCCGGGCAGCAGCCGGATGGCTTCGGGATCCACCACCTCGCCGCCGGCCTGGCGCCTGGGGAACGGGGTGCCGGCGGCCTGGCGCAGCGTGATGGCCTCGAGCACGTCGACATCGAGGCGGTCGGTGCGCACGTCCACGCGCAAGGTGTAGCAGCGCGCCGGCTGCCGCTCGGAGCGGTCGTCGCTCAGCGCCACCCACAGGCCCGTGGCTGGATCGTGGTCCAGCCCCGAGAGGCCGCCCACCGTGGTGCCCTGCACCTGCAGGCCGTGCGGCAGGATCTTCTCGCCGAGAAGACGCAGCTGCGATGCGCCTTGCGGCGCGGTCGGCACCCTGCGCGTGACGCAGCCGGTGGCAGCGAGCGCGCAGGCCGCGGCGGTGCCGCGCAGCAGCGCGCGGCGCGTGAGGAAAACGGGAGGCGCAATGGGATGCATGGGCGCGCAGTCTACTGGCGCGCGCCGGCTCAGCCCGGAGGCGCGGTGCTGCCGCGGCACACCAGCTGCACCGGATAGTCCTGGAAGGCCTCGAAGGGCTGGCCCTCGAGGCGGGCCACGAGCTGGTCGGCCGCGGCGCGCCCGAGCTCGGTGATCGGTGTCGCCACGCTGGTCAGGCCCGGCGTCTGCGTGGCGCCGAGGTCGGTGTTGTCCACGCCCGTGATCGACAGGTCCTGCGGTACCCGCACGCCCGCCTTGCGGCAGGCCACCATGGCACCGACCGCGAACACGTCGTTGGTGGCGACGATGGCCGTCGGCCGGTCCGGCAACGCCAGCAGTTGCGCCATCGCCGCTTCCGCCGCCGGCAGCGAGATCGGGGCGTAGGCGATGTGGCGCTGGTCCAGCGACAGGCCGGCCTCGGCCAGCGCCGCGCGCAGGCCTTCTCCGCGGGCGCGGGAGCGATCATTGCCGGCCAGCGGCGCGCTGAGCAGCCCGATGCGCGTATGCCCCAGCGCGATCAGGTGCCGCGCGGCCTGGTAGGTCGCGGCGCGGTTGTCGAAGCCCACGCTGGGATGGCGCTGCAGCGGATCGACGCCCCAGGTCAGCACGAAGGGGCGGCCGTAGTCTTCCAGCAGCGTGAACAGGGCCTGCTCGTGGTCCAGGCCCACCAGCACGAAGGCATCGACGCCGTGCTCGATCAGCTGGCCCGCGATGCGCGTCTCGCTCGCGAGGTCGTAGTGGTGTTCGGCCAGCACCAGGGCGTAGCCGCGCTCTCCGAGGCGCTGCTGCAAGGCGCTGGTGGTGCGCGCGTAGAGCGCGTAGTCGAAGGAGGGCACGATGGCGCCGACCATCTTGCTGCGATGGCTGCGCAGCGTGCGCGCCGCGCCGTGGGGCACGTAGCGCAGCTTGCGGGCGGCGTCCAGCACCTTCTCCCGGGTCGCCGGGTCCACCCGGTCGGGCGAGTTCAGCACGCGCGAGACCGTGGCCGTGGAGACGCCCGCGAGCTGCGCCACGTCCTTGGCGTCGGAGCGCGCCTTGGGTGGCGCGGCGCCGTTGCCGGATCCCGGCCTGTTCATACCTCGGTCCCTTGTGAAAACGATTGCAAGAAGGGTGCCGAAGCGGCGCCGCTGGGGCGCACTGTATACCCAACCAATGCCCCTTGAACAAGCTCGCTCCAGAGGGAAATCCCTGAGTCCGCGCGGGAGCGACCCGGATAGACTGCCATCCGATGTAAACGATTGCATTGACGGCGATCAAAGAACAGGAGACAGGCAATGAAGGAAGAATCCACCGGCGCTGCCGGCACCCTGCCGGCCACCCGCCGCCGCTTCATCGGCCAGGCCGCCGCGCTCGGCGCCGCCGGCATGGGCACGGGCTGGGCGGCCGACGCGCTGGCGCAGGGGCCGGCCGACCTCGCGCCCTACCAGCGCGCGAAGATCAACTGGAAGCAGGCCGAGGGCGAGTCCATCTCCGTGGCCGTGATCCCGGCCAGCTACTTCGACAACCTGCTGGCGCTGCTGCCGCAGTTCGAGGCGCTGACCGGCGTGAAGGTGCGCGCCGAGAAGGTGCCGCCGGGCCAGATCCGGCAGAAGGCGATGCTGGACCTGTCGTCGAAGACGGCGACCTACGCGACCCACGCGGCCGACCCGATGTACTACCCCCTGTACGTCGCCAACAAGTGGGTCGACCCGCTGGACAAGTACCTGAACGACGCCTCGCTCACCGACCCGGCCTGGTTCAACTACAACGACATCCTGCGCGCCTGGCGCGAGGCCGACTCGGTGGGCGGCAAGCCCTACGGCATCCCCTACGACGGCGAGGTGACGGTGCAGGTCTACCGCAAGGACCTGTACGACGCCAAGGGCCTCAAGCCGGCCGAGACGTACGAGCAGCTGCTGGCCAACGCCAAGGCCCTGAACGACCCCGGCAACCGCATGTACGGCCTGGCCCTGCGCGGCTTCTCCGGCGCCGGCCAGAACATGTACATCTACCCGTCGCTGTTCCGCGGCTTCGGCGGCGACTGGTTCCACAACAAGGCGGTCACCGTCAACAGCCCCGAGGCCGTGCGCGCGCTGGAGTGGTACGTGGGCGCGCTGTCGCAGTACGCGCCGCCGGCGGTGCGCAACTGGAACTGGCCCGACATCGCCGATGCGTTCTCGCAAGGCACCGTGGCCTGCTACCTGGACGCGCACTCCTCCGCCGCCGTGATCACCAACCCCGAGAAATCCAAGGTGGTCGGCAAGGTGGGCTACGCCCGCTGGCCCAAGGGCCCGTCGGGCAAGCGCGTCACCTCGATCTGGAACTGGGGCTTCCCGATCAACGCCGCCCTGAGCGAAAAGCAGAAGAAGGCCACCTGGCTGTTCATCTCCTGGGCGGCCTCCGCCGAGACGCAGGCGCGCACCTCGTGGAAGTTCGACGGCCCGGCCAAGCGCTCCGGCCTGAACCGCACCTCGCTGTGGAAAGCGCCGGAGTTCGCAGCCGCCATGAAGGGTGCCGGCGACCACTTCATCGAGGCGGCGCTCGAATCCCTGGAGCACGACACCGACGTCGAATGGCGCCCGCGCGTGCCGCAGTGGCCGGCGGTGGGCGAGACCATGGCCACGGCGATCCAGTCGGCGCTGGTCGGCCAGAAGAAGCCCAAGGAAGCCCTGGACGAGGCGCAGGCGCGCATCGCCCAGATCATGAAGGCCTGACACCCCCGATCCGATGAACTTCGCCCCGCCGGCGAGGGCCGCGGGGACCCTGGAGCAACAGGAGCGGCGCTTCGCGCTCGCCCTGTTCGCGCCCGCGTTCCTGCTGCTGCTCCTCACCACCACCGCGCCCCTGGTGTTCCTGGCCTGGAACAGCCTGCAGAAGCTGGACCTGAGCATGCCCTGGGTCTCCGGCTTCGCCGGCCTGGAGAACTACACCAAGATGGGCGCCGATCCGCGGTTCTGGAATTCGCTGGCGCTCACCGCGGTCTACACCGCCTCCACGGTGATCCTGCAGGTGGTGGTCGGCCTGTCGCTGGCGCTGCTGGTGCTGCAGATCCCGCGCGGGCAGGGCCTGCTGCGGGTGGCGGCGATCCTGCCGATCGTGCTGGCCCCGGTCGTGGTGGGCCTGTTCTGGCGCACCCTGGTGCTCGCGCCCGACGTGGGCCTGGTCGACCTCGTCACCCGCGCGCTGGGCCTGGGCAGCCACAACTGGCTGGGCGACCCGCAGCTGGCGCTGGTGTCGGTGATCGCCATCCACACCTGGCAGTGGACGCCGTTCGCCTTCCTGGTGCTGCTGGCCACGCTGGCCACGCTGCCGCCGGACGTGTACGAGGCCGCGCGCCTGGATCGCGCCGGGCCCTGGCAGCGCTTCTGGCACATCACGCTGCCGCTGATCCGCCCCGCGGTGGTGATGGTGGTGATCCTGCGCACGATGACGGCGCTGTCGGCCTTCGCCGCCATCTTCGCGGCCACCGGCGGCGGCCCCGGCACGTCCACCGAGATCCTCAACCTGTACGCCTACCGCACCTCGTTCACCGAATTGAACATCGGCTACGGCTCGGCGCTCGCGATGGTGCTGCTGGCGATCACGCTGGCGGTGTCCTGGCTGCTGTTCCGGCGCAGGAAGGCGCACTGATGAATCCGCGACTGCCGCGCCGCGTGGCGCTGTTCACGATCGCCGGCCTGCTGGTGTCGGTGTGGGCCTTCCCCGTGCTGTGGGCCCTGCTCACGTCCTTCAAGACCGAGCGCGACGTGCTGGCCTATCCGCCGCTCGTGGTGTTCGCGCCGACGCTGGCGAACTACCGCGACGTGCTGTGGGGGCCGGCTTCCATCCTGCCCAACCTGTGGTCCAGCCTGGTGGTGAGCGCCAGCGCCACCGCGCTCACCCTGCTGTTCGCCGTGCCCGCGGCCTACGCGCTGGCGCGCCTGCGCTATCCGGGCAAGCGCGCCAGCGGCTTCTACGTGCTGGCCACGCAGATGCTGCCGCCGGTGGGCCTGGTGATCCCCTACTACCTGGTGCTGCAGAAGGTCGGCGGCCTCGACACCTACAGCGGGCTGGTCCTGATCTACCTGACCTTCTCGCTGCCCTTCGCGATCTGGCTGCTGGTGTCCTACTTCGAGGACATCCCCTACGAGATGGAAGAGGCGGCGCTGCTCGATCGCGCCGGGCGGCTGCGCACCCTCTGGTACGTGATCCTCCCGCAGGTGCGCGGCGGCATCGCCGTCACGACCGTGTTCGTGTTCCTCAATGCGTGGAACGAGTTCATGTTCGCCGTGGTGCTGGGCGGCAACAAGGTGCGGCCGGTCACGGTCGCGATGTTCAATTTCATCTCGGTGGAGCAGACGCAGTGGGCGCGGCTGGCCGCCGGGGCGATGGTGGCGATGGCGCCGGTGATCCTGGTGGGCCTGCTGGCGCAGCGCCACATCGTCAAGGGACTCACGGTGGGGGCCGTCAAGGGAGGAGGCCGGCGATGAGCCAGGGAAGCGTGCGCCTGCAGGGCGTGGTCAAGAAGCACGGCGAGACGACCGTGCTGCACGGGGTGGACCTGGAGATCCGCGCCGGCGAGTTCTTCGTGCTGCTCGGGCCCTCCGGCTCGGGCAAGACGACCACCCTGCGCATCCTCGCGGGGCTGGAGGCGGTGAGCGGCGGCAAGGTGTTCATCGACGACGTGGACGTGACGGGCGCCGAACCCGGCGAACGCGACGTCGCCATGGTGTTCCAGAGCTATGCGCTCTATCCGCACATGACGGTGGCCGAGAACATCGGCTTTCCGCTGCGCATGGTGGGCATGCCCAAGGAGGCGGTCGCCAAGGCGGTGGCGGATGCGGCGGCGCGCGTGAGCATCGGCCACCTGCTGCAGCGCCGGCCGGGCCAGCTCTCCGGCGGCCAGCAGCAGCGCGTGGCGCTGGCCCGCGCGATCGTGCGCCAGCCCAAGCTGTTCCTGCTGGACGAGCCGCTGTCCAACCTCGACGCCAAGCTGCGGCTGGAGACGCGGCTGGAGTTGAAGCAACTGCAGCGGGCGCTGGGCGTCACCACCGTCTACGTCACCCACGACCAGGAAGAGGCCATGACGCTGGCCGACCGCGTGGCGGTGTTCATGGACGGGCGCATCGTGCAGGTGGCGACGCCGCGCGAGATCTACAGCCGCCCGGCCCAGGTGGCGGTGGCCGGCTTCATCGGCACCCCGCCGATGAACCTGCTGCCGGCCACGTGGCTGGCCAACACCGTGGTGGTCGACGGCGTCGCGCACCCGGTGGGTGCCAGCACGCCGACGCCGCGCGAGGTCGTGCTGGGCGTGCGCCCGGGCGAACTGCGCTCCGGCGGCGACGGCACGGCGGCCCGCGTCGAATACATCGAGGAGATGGGCGACTACTGCATCGTGGACCTCAAGGCCGGCGAGCAGCGCCTGCGCATGAAGGCCGACGGCGCGGCCACGGTGCGCGAGGGCGACACCACGCACCTGAGCTTCCCCTCCCCGGCCGCCCACCTGTTCGACCGCGCCAGCGGGGCGCGCCTCAACTGAATCCTGCAAGAAGAAGGACCTGCCATGCAGAAGAAGCGACCCAACATCCTGCTGATCCTGAACGACGACATGGGCTACTCCGACATCGGCTGCTACGGCGGCGAGGTGGAGACGCCCAACCTGGACCGCCTGGCCGCGCACGGCCTGCGCTTCTCGCAGTTCTACAACACGGCGCGCTGCAGCCCCTCGCGCGCCTCGCTGCTCACCGGCCTGCATCCGCACCAGACCGGCATCGGCATCCTCACCTACGACTCGGGCCCCGAAGGCTACGCGGGCAACCTGAACCAGCGCTGCGCCACCATCGCCGAGGCGCTCAAGCCGGCCGGCTACCGCAGCTACCTGAGCGGCAAGTGGCACGTCTCGAGCAACCTGACGCAGCCCACCGACTCGTGGCCGATGCAGCGCGGCTTCGACCAGTTCTACGGCACCATCATCGGCGCCGGCAGCTTCTACGACCCCAATACGCTCACGCGCGGCAACGAGAACGCGGAGCACGAGGCGCGCGCACCGGGCTTCTTCTACACCGACGCGATCAGCGACGAGGCCGTGCGCATGCTGCGCGAGCACAGGGCCGGCCACGCCGACCAGCCCTTCTTCCAGTACGTGGCCTACACCGCGCCGCACTGGCCGCTGCACGCGCATCCGGAGGACATCGCGAAGTACAAGGGCCGCTTCGACGCCGGCTGGGACCGCCTGCGCGAGCAGCGCCTGGCGCGGCTGGTCGACTCCGGCATCCTCGACGCGCAATGGAAGCTCACCGGCCGCGACCCCCGCCAGCCGGCGTGGACCGACGCCGAGGACCGCGCGTGGCTGGCCAACTGCATGGAGGTGTACGCGGCGCAGATCGACCGCATGGACCAGGGCATCGGCCGCATCCTGCGCGCGCTGGAGGAGACGGGCCAGCTGGAGGACACGCTGGTGATCTTCCTGTCCGACAACGGCGCCTGCGCCGAGGACATCCCGGAGAACGTGACGGTCGACGAGCTGGTGAACAAGCTGATGATCGCCCGCTCGCACACGCGCGACGGCGCCGTGGTGCGCTTCGGCAACGACCCCCACATCGCGCCCGGCCCCGAGGACACGTACCAGAGCTACGGCCAGGCCTGGGCCAACCTGTCGAACACGCCGTTCCGCCTGTACAAGCACTGGACGCACGAGGGCGGCATCTCCACCCCGCTGATCCTGCACTGGCCCAACGGCATCGCCCAGCGCGGCGAGATCCGCCACACGCCCGGCTACCTGCCGGACATCATGGCCACCATCCTCGACGTCACCGGCACGCCTTATCCGGCGCAGCTCGATGGCCGCAGCATCCTGCCGCTGGAAGGCCATTCGCTCAAGCAGTCCTTCGCCGCCGACGCCGGCGCGCGGCCGCCCATGTTCTGGGAGCACGAAGGCAACGGCGCGATGCGCGACGGCAAGTGGAAGCTGGTGCGCGAATACCCGAAGGACTGGGAGCTGTACGACATGGAGGCCGACCGCACCGAGACGCAGGACCTGGCGGCGCGCTACCCGGACCGCGTGGCCGCGATGAAGCTGGCCTACGAGGCGTGGGCACAGCGCTGCGGCGTGCTGCCGCGCGAGAAGGTCGTCGCGCTGATGCGCAGCCAGGGCGTGACCAAGGCGTTCTGGGAAGACGAGTGAAGTCCTGTTGCGTCCCCGCGAGTGCGGAGGCCGCGGCGCCCGCGCCGCTGCCTGCCGCCAGTGGCGCGCGGCCGCAGATTGAGCTCGTGGCGCTGCCGGGCGGGCGTTTCGTCATGGGCACCGATGCCTGCGAAGGCTTCGCCGAGGACGGCGAGGGCCCGGCCCGCGAGGTGGAGGTGAGCCCCTTCCGCATCGCCCCCACGGCCGTCACCAACGCGCAGTTCCGCGCCTTCGTGCGCGCCACCCGCTACATCACCGACGCCGAGGCGGCGGGGTCCTCCTTCGTGTTCTACCTGCAGGTCGAGGTGCAGCGGCGTGCTGCCATCCGCCAGGTCTCGCGCGAGCTGCCCTGGTGGCTGCAGGTCGAAGGCGCCTGCTGGCAGCGTCCGGCCGGCGCTGGCTCCGGCATCGCGGACCGGATGGACCATCCGGTGGTGCACATCTCCTGGAACGACGCGGCCGCCTACTGCGCCTGGGCCGGCCTGCGCCTGCCCACCGAGGCCGAGTGGGAGTACGCGGCGCGCGGCGGGCTGGCGCAGCAGCGCTATCCCTGGGGGGACGCATTCGAGCCCGGGGGCGAGCGCTGCTGCAACACCTGGCAGGGCCACTTCCCCGCGCAACCCGCCCCCGGCTGGGCGCCCGGCACGGTGCCGGCCGATGCCTTCACGCCCAATGGTTACGGCCTCCATAACATGGCGGGCAACGCCTGGGAGTGGTGCGCCGACTGGTTCAGCCCCACCTACCACCGCACGACGGCGGTCCGTGATCCGCTGCAGGAACGCGCCACCGGCCGCCGCTCGCTGCGCGGGGGCTCGTTTCTCTGTCACGAGTCCTACTGCAATCGCTACCGCGTGGCCGCGCGCGGCTCCAACAGCCCGGAGAGCAGCGCCAGCAACCTGGGTTTTCGCGTCGCGGCGCCGGCCGCGGCCGCTGCACTACAGTAACGCCCCATGAATCACATCCTGGCCCTGGACCAGGGCACGACCAGCTCGCGCGCGATCGTCTTCGACCGGCAGGGCCGGGTAGTGGCGCAGGCCCAGCGCGAGTTCGCCCAGCGCTTTCCGCAACCCGGCTGGGTGGAGCACGACGCCCGCGAGATCTGGGCCACGCAGCACGCCGTGGCGCTGGAGGCGCTGCAGCAGGTCGGCGGCGCCGCCGAAATCGCCGCGATCGGCATCACCAACCAGCGCGAGACCACGGTGCTGTGGGACCGCGCGACCGGCCAGCCGGTGGCCAATGCGATCGTCTGGCAGGACCGGCGCACGGCCCCGCGTTGCGACGAGCTGCGCGGCAACACCCGGGCCGCGGCGCACATCCAGCGCAAGACCGGGCTGGTGATCGACGCCTACTTCTCCGGCACCAAGCTCGAATGGCTGCTCGATCACGTGCCCGGCGCGCGCGAGCGCGCGGAGGCCGGCGAACTGGCCTTCGGCACCATCGACAGCTGGCTGGTGTGGAACCTCACCGGCGGCCGCGTGCACGCCACCGATGCCAGTAACGCCTCGCGCACGATGCTGTTCAACCTGCACACGCAGGACTGGGACGACGAGCTGCTGCGCGTGCTGCGCGTGCCGCGCGCCGTGCTGCCGGACGTGCTGCCTTCCAGCGGGGTGCTGGCCGAGACCGAGTCCTCGCTGTTCGGCGCCGCGCTGCCGATCGCGGGCATCGCCGGCGACCAGCAGGCCGCCACCTTCGGCCAGGCCTGCTTCGCCCCCGGGATGGCCAAGAACACCTACGGCACCGGCTGCTTCATGCTGATGAACACCGGCGCGCAGCCGGTGGCCAGCCGCAACCGGCTGCTGACAACCGTGGGCTGGCAAGGGCCTGCCGAGGAGGGGCAGGGTGGGGGCCGGCACCGCACCGCGTATTGCCTGGAGGGCAGTGTCTTCATGGCCGGAGCCACCGTGCAGTGGCTGCGCGACGGCCTGCAGATCATCCAGTCGGCCGAGGAGGTCGAGTCGCTCGCCGCGCAGGTCGATGACACCGGCGACGTGTACCTCGTGCCTGCCTTCGCCGGCCTCGGCACGCCGGACTGGGACGGCTATGCCCGCGGCGCGCTGGTGGGCCTGACGCGCGGCACGACGCGGGCGCACATCGCCCGGGCCGCGCTGGAGGCGATCGCGCTGCAGTCGGCCGACGTGTTCGGCGCCATGACGCGCGACGCCCGCATCCCGCTCACCGAACTGCGCGTGGACGGCGGCGCTTGCCGCAACAACCTGCTGATGCAGATGCAGGCCGACTTCCTCGGCGTGCCGGTGGTGCGGCCGCAGGTGACGGAGACGACCGCGCTCGGCGCCGCCTACCTGGCGGGCCTGGCCACCGGCTTCTGGAGCGGTGGCGACGAGATCGCCGCGCAGTGGCAGGCCGATCGCCGTTTCGAGCCGCGCCTGGGCGAGCCGCAGCGCGTCGCCAAGCTGGCGCGCTGGCGCCAGGCGGTGGAACGCGCCAAGGGGTGGGCGCAGTCTTGACCCCAGGCATGGCACCGCCCGCGGCCCCGACGCGGCGCGAAGAACTGCTGGAACGGCTGACGCAGGGAGGCACCTGGGACCTGGCGGTGGTGGGCGGTGGCGCCACCGGGCTCGGCGTGGCGCTCGACGCGGCCTCGCGCGGGCTGAACGTGGTGCTGCTCGAATCGCACGATTTCGCCAAGGGCACGTCGTCGCGCGCGACCAAGCTGGTGCACGGCGGCGTGCGCTACCTGGCGCAGGGCGACATCGGGCTGGTGCGCGAGGCCCTGCACGAACGCACCACCCTGCTGCGCAACGCACCGCACCTGGCGCAGCCGCTGCCTTTCGTGCTGCCCACGTACAAGCTGTGGGAACTGCCGTTCTACGGCGCCGGGCTGGTGGCGTACGACGCGCTGGCGGGCGTGGCGGGGCTGGGCCGCACCGAGTTCCTCTCCCGCGGCAAGACCCTGGCCGCGCTGCCGACGGCCCGCACCGAAGGCCTCAAGGGCGGGATCCGCTACTGGGACGGCCAGTTCGACGATGCCCGGCTGGCGCTGGCGCTGGCCCGCACCGCCGCGGCGCAGGGTGCGCTGGTGCTCAATTACTGTGGCGTCACGCGCCTGCTGCATGCGCAGGGCCGGCTGACCGGCCTGGTCGCGCGCGACGCCGAGACCGGACGCGAGTTCGAGGTGCACGCGAAGTGCATCGTGAATGCGGCGGGCGTGTGGGTCGACGCCCTGCGCCAGGAGGATGCCAAGGCGATCGGCCGGCCGGTGCGGCCGATGGTGGCGCCGAGCCAGGGCGTGCACGTGGTGGTGGACCACGCGTTCCTGCCCGGCCAGCACGCGCTGATCGTGCCCAGGACGGCCGACGGCCGCGTGCTGTTCGCCGTGCCCTGGCTGGGCAAGCTGATCCTGGGGACCACCGACACGCCGCGCGACGACCTGCCCCGCGAGCCGCGGCCGCTCGGCCACGAGCTCGATTTCATCCTCGGCGAGGCCGGGCGCTACCTCGTCAAGGCCCCGGGCACGCAGGACATCCGCAGCGTCTGGGTCGGGCTGCGGCCGCTGGTCAAGCCGGTGGGCAATGGCGACGAGCCGACCAAGGCGCTCAGCCGCGAGCACACGGTGCTGGTGAGCCGCTCCGGCCTGGTCACGGTGACCGGCGGCAAATGGACGACCTACCGCGCGATGGCGGAGGACGTGCTGGAAAAATGCTTCGACGCCCATTTGCTGCCGCGGGCTGCCTCCGGAGTGACCGCCAGCTTGCCGCTGGTCGGGGCGCCGGACGCGGGGGCGGTGGCGACGCCCTTGAGCGCGGCGCCGGGGCTGCATCTGTATGGATCCGAGGCGGCGCAGGTCGAAGCGCTGGCCGCCGGCCCGCGCGACCTGGGGGGCGGCCTGACCGAAGCCATGGTGCGCTTCGCCGCGCGGCATGAATATGCCCGGACGGTCGAAGACGTGCTGGCGCGGCGGTTCCGGCTGCTGTTCCTGGATGCGAGGATGGCGGGGGAGCTGGCGCAGGAGGTGGGGGCGCTGCTGCGCGAGGAGACTGGGGTGGATCCGCAGGTGGAGGGGTTCCGGGAGCTGGCGGGGTCTTATATGCGGGGGGCGTGATATCCCAGGGGGCTTCCCGGGGGCTGGCCCCGTAGGCTGGCGCTGAGCCGCGCCAGCGCGTCCGAGCGCTGCAAGGCAGCGCGTAGTCCGAGGCGAAGCCTGGGCCAGCCCAGCGCTTCGCGCTATCGCTGGGCTTTCGCTTCGCTCCAGCGCCAGCCTACGTTCGCACCAGTGCCAGCCTGCGAGTTCGCAGCCTGCGCGAGGTGCCCCCTGGCGCGGGTTTGTAGGACCCAGTTGACAATCCCCGCCCATCTGCCATAATCGCGGGCTCGCCTTTTAGGAGGCGGGTTGGCATGTCCATGTCGCTTTCCTCGGAAGCGACGTCGCCCACTCGGAACTGACGGGCCCGTCAGCAACAGCCGCCAGCGGCTGTGGGGGTCCTTCGGAGACGACGGGCCCAAGACTGCCCCGATGCCCTGCCGGAAATAGTTCTGTCAGGGATTGTTCGGGTCAAGTTGGGAATAACTGAAATGATCCAGACTGAATCTCGGCTCGAAGTCGCCGACAACACCGGCGCGAAGTCCGTTCTTTGCATCAAGGTGCTGGGCGGTTCCAAGCGTCGCTACGCGTCCGTCGGCGACGTCATCAAGGTGAGCATCAAGGAAGCCGCTCCGCGGGGTCGCGTCAAGAAGGGCGAGATCTACAGCGCCGTGGTCGTCCGCACCGCCAAGGGCATCCGCCGCGGCGACGGCTCCCTCATCAAGTTCGACGGCAACGCCGCCGTGCTGCTCAACAACAAGCTGGAGCCCATCGGCACCCGCATCTTCGGCCCGGTCACGCGCGAACTGCGCACCGAGAAGTTCATGAAGATCGTGTCCCTGGCCCCGGAAGTCCTGTAAGGAACCGCCATGAACAAGATCCGCAAGGGTGACCAGGTCATCGTGCTGACCGGCCGCGACAAGGGCAAGCGCGGCACGGTGGTGCTGCGCAAGGACGACGAGCACGTCGTCGTCGAAGGCATCAACCTGGTGAAGAAGCACACCAAGCCGAACCCGCTGAAGGGGACGACCGGCGGCATCGTGGAGAAGTCCATGCCGATCCACATCTCCAACGTGGCGATCTACAACGCCGCCACCGGCAAGGCCGACCGCGTCGGCATCAAGACGGACGGCGATTCGCGCAAGCGCGTCTTCAAGTCTTCCGGCGAAGAAATCAAGGCCTGACCATGCCCGCACGTCTGCAAGATCACTACCGCACCAAGGTCGCCCCCGAGCTGACCGAGAAGTTCGGCTACAAGTCGCCGATGCAAGTGCCGCGCATCACCAAGATCACGCTGAACATGGGCGTGAGCGAGGCCGTGGCCGACAAGAAGGTCATGGACAACGCCGTCGGCGACCTGACCAAGATCGCCGGCCAGAAGCCCGTGGTGACCAAGGCCAAGAAGGCCATCGCCGGCTTCAAGATCCGCGAACAGCAGGCCATCGGCACGATGGTCACGCTGCGCGGCCAGCGCATGTACGAATTCCTGGATCGTTTCATCACCGTGGCCCTGCCGCGCGTGCGCGACTTCCGTGGTGTCAGCTCCCGCGCCTTCGACGGCCGCGGCAACTACAACATCGGCGTCAAGGAACAGATCATTTTCCCGGAAATCGAGTACGACAAGGTCGACGCCATCCGCGGCCTGAACATCTCGATCACCACCACGGCGAAGACGGACGAAGAGTGCAAGGCACTGCTGGCCGGCTTCCGTTTCCCGTTCAAGTCCTGATAGGTGCACTGTGGCAAAAACTGCTTTGATCCAGCGTGAACTGAAGCGTGACAAGCTGGTCGCCCAGTACGCGAAGAAGTACGAAGAGCTCAAGACCATCTCCAACGATGCGAAGAAGAGCGACGAAGAGCGCATGGCCGCCCGCCACGCCCTGCAGAAGCTCCCCCGCAACGCGAACCCCACCCGCCAGCGCAATCGCTGCGAGCTGACCGGCCGCTCGCGCGGCACCTTCCGCCAGTTCGGCATCGCGCGTCACAAGATCCGCGAGCTGGCCTTCTCCGGGGACATCCCCGGCATCGTCAAGGCCAGCTGGTAAGCGCGGGCAGGAGATTCAGATATGAGCATGAGTGATCCCATCTCCGACCTGCTGACGCGTATCCGTAACGCGCAGATGGTCTCCAAGGCGACGGTGTCGGTGCCCTCTTCCAAGGTGAAGGTGGCCATCGCCCAGGTGCTGAAGGACGAGGGTTACATCGACGGCTTCCAGGTGAAGACCGAAGGCGGCAAGAGCGAACTCGAGATCGCCCTGAAGTACTACGCCGGCCGTCCCGTGATCGAACGCATCGAGCGCGTGAGCCGTCCCGGCCTGCGCGTGTACAAGGGCCGCGACGCGATCCCCCAGGTCATGAACGGCCTGGGCGTCGCCATCGTCACCACCCCCAAGGGCGTGATGACGGACCGCAAGGCGCGCGCGACCGGTGTCGGTGGCGAAGTGCTGTGCTACGTCGCCTGACCGGAGGAAACTGACAAATGTCCCGAGTCGGAAAAATGCCGGTCGCCGTCCCCCAGGGCGTCGACGTGGCCATCAAGGAAGACCAGATCAGCGTCAAGGGCACGGGCGGCACTCTGCAGCTCGCCCTGAACAAGCTGGTCAAGGTGAGCAACGAGTCTGGCAAGCTGACGTTCATCCCCGTGGATGAATCGCGCGAAGCCAACGCCATGAGCGGCACCATGCGCCAGCTGGTGAACAACATGGTCCAGGGCGTCACCAAGGGCTTCGAGAAGAAGCTGAACCTGGTCGGCGTGGGCTACCGTGCCGCCGCCCAGGGCAACAAGCTGAACCTGCAGGTCGGCTACTCGCATCCCGTGAACATCGAGATGCCCGCCGGCATCACCGTGGCGACCGCCACCCCGACGGAAATCGTCGTCAAGGGTGCCGACCGCCAGCGCGTGGGCCAACTGGCCGCCGAGATCCGCGCCGTCCGCCCGCCCGAGCCGTACAAGGGCAAGGGCATCCGCTACGCGGACGAGAAGATCACGATCAAAGAGACGAAGAAGAAGTAAGGAGCATGACGATGTTGACCAAGAAGGAACAGCGTCTGCGCCGTGCGAAGCAGACCCGCATCCGCATCGCCAAGCAGGGCACGGCCCGCCTGACGGTGAACCGTACCAACCTGCACATCTACGCGAGCCTGATCTCCGAAGACGGCGCCAAGGTGCTGGCCACCGCCTCCACCGCGGAAGCCGAAGTGCGTTCGCAGCTGGGTGGTTCGGGCAAGGGCGCCAATGTCGCCGCCGCCCAGATCATTGGCAAGCGCATCGCCGAGAAGGCCAAGGCCGCCGGCGTCGAGCGCGTCGCGTTCGACCGCGCGGGCTTCGCCTACCACGGCCGCGTCAAGGCGCTGGCCGAGGCCGCCCGCGAAGCGGGCCTGCAGTTCTAACGGACACGGAAGATCGATATGGCAAAGATTCAAGCTAACCGCCAGGGCGACGGTCCGGAAGACGGCCTGCGCGAGAAGATGATCGCGGTGAACCGCGTGACCAAGGTGGTCAAGGGCGGCCGGATCCTCGGTTTCGCCGCGCTCACCGTGGTCGGCGACGGCGACGGCAAGGTCGGCATGGGCAAGGGCAAGTCCAAGGAAGTGCCGCTGGCCGTGCAGAAGGCGATGGACGAAGCGCGCCGCAACATGACCAAGGTGTCGCTGAAGAACGGCACCCTGCACCACATGGTGCTGGGCCAGCACGGCGCGGCCCGCGTGATGATGGCGCCGGCCCCCAAGGGCACCGGCATCATCGCCGGCGGCCCGATGCGCGCCGTGTTCGAGGTGGTGGGCATCACCGACGTCGTGGCCAAGAGCCATGGGTCGACGAACCCCTACAACATGGTCCGCGCCACCCTCGATGCGCTGAAGAACGCCACCACCCCCGGTGACGTGGCGGCCAAGCGCGGCAAGTCGGTCGAAGAGATCTTCGCCGCTTAAGGAGTCGCAGACAAATGGCGAACGAACAGAAGAAGACGGTGAAGGTGCAGCTGGTGCGCAGCCCCATCGGCACCAAGCAGTCCCACCGCGACACCGTGCGCGGCCTGGGCCTGCGCAAGCTCAACTCCACCAGCGAGCTGGAAGACACCCCGGCCGTGCGCGGAATGATCAACAAGGTCGACTACCTGGTGAAGGTGCTCTGACATGGAACTCAACAACATCAAGCCCGCCGACGGCTCGAAGAAGCCGCGTCGCCGCGTCGGCCGCGGCATCGGCTCCGGCCTGGGCAAGACCGCCGGCCGCGGCCACAAGGGCCAGAAGTCCCGCGCGGGCGGCTACCACAAGGTCGGCTTCGAAGGCGGCCAGATGCCGCTGCAGCGCCGCCTGCCCAAGCGCGGCTTCAAGTCGCACAACCTGCAGTTCAACGGCGAAGTGACGCTGGCGCAGCTCGAGCTGCTGGGCGCCGCCGAGGTCGATCTGCTGTCGCTCAAGGCCGCCGGCCTGGTGGCGCAGCAGGTCAGGACCGTCAAGGTCATCAAGACCGGTGAGCTGAAGAAAGCCGTCAAGCTGACGGGTATCGGCGCGACCGCGGGTGCCAAGGCTGCCATCGAGGCGGCCGGCGGCTCCCTGGCGTAAAGCGACTGACCAGAAAGGCTCCCGTGGCAACCAACGCAGCCCAGATCGCGAAGACCGGAAAGTTCGGCGACCTGCGTCGCCGGCTGGTGTTCCTTCTGCTGGCACTGGTGGTCTACCGCATCGGCGCGCACATCCCCGTGCCCGGCATCAACCCGGACCAGCTCGCGCAGCTGTTCAAGGGCCAGCAGGGCGGCATCCTGAGCCTGTTCAACATGTTCTCGGGTGGCGCTCTGAGCCGGTTCACCGTGTTCGCGCTGGGCATCATGCCCTACATCTCGGCCTCGATCATCATGCAGCTGCTGACGTACGTCCTGCCGCAGTTCGAGCAGCTGAAGAAGGAGGGCGAGGCCGGCCGGCGCAAGATCACCCAGTACACCCGCTACGGCACGCTGGGCCTGGCTTTGTTCCAGTCGCTGGGCATCGCCATGGCGCTGGAAGGCTCGGCGGGCCTGGTGCTGAACCCGGGCTTCGGCTTCCGCATGACCGCGGTGGTCACGCTCACGTCCGGCACGATGTTCCTGATGTGGCTGGGCGAGCAGATCACGGAACGGGGTCTCGGCAACGGCATCTCGATCCTGATCTTCGCCGGCATCGCCGCGGGCCTGCCCAACGCGATCGGCGGACTGCTGGAACTGGTGCGCACCGGCGCGATGGGTCCCCTGGTGGCGATCTTCATCGTGGCGGTGGTGTTCCTGGTCACGTGGTTCGTGGTGTTCGTCGAACGCGGCCAGCGCAAGATCCTCGTGAACTATGCGCGCCGCCAGGTGGGCAACAAGGTCTACGGGGGCCAGTCTTCGCACCTGCCGCTGAAGCTCAACATGTCCGGCGTGATCCCGCCGATCTTCGCCTCGTCGATCATCCTGCTGCCCGCCACGGTGGTCAGCTGGTTCTCGACCGGCGATGGCATGCGGTGGCTCAAGGACATTGCGAGCACGCTGAGCCCCGGCCAGCCGATCTATGTCATGCTTTACGCTGCGGCGATCGTCTTCTTCTGCTTCTTCTACACGGCGCTGGTCTTCAACAGCCGCGAGACGGCGGACAACCTGAAGAAGAGCGGCGCGTTCGTCCCGGGCATCCGTCCGGGCGAGCAGACGGCGAAGTACATCGACAAGATCCTGGCGCGGCTGACGCTCGCCGGCGCGATCTACATCACCTTCGTGTGCCTGCTGCCGGAGTTCCTGATCCTGAAGTACAACGTTCCGTTCTACTTCGGCGGGACTTCGCTGCTGATCATCGTGGTCGTCACGATGGACTTCATGGCGCAGGTCCAGAACTACCTCATGAGCCAGCAGTACGAATCGCTGCTGAAGAAGGCGAACTTCAAGACGTCACTCGGTGGCTGAGGCTGATCGTGTCCAAGGACGATGTGATCCAGATGCAGGGAGAGGTGGTCGAGAACCTCCCCAATGCAACCTTCCGCGTGAAGCTGGAGAACGGGCACATGGTGCTGGGACACATTTCGGGAAAGATGCGGATGCACTACATCCGCATCCTGCCGGGTGACAGGGTCACCGTGGAATTGACGCCCTACGACTTGTCGCGGGCACGGATCGTGTTTCGGTCGAAGTAACTGGCCGGATAGGAATTAGGAGAACACAAATGAGAGTTTCGGCTTCCGTCAAGAAGATCTGCCGCAACTGCAAGATCATCCGCCGCAAGGGCGTGGTCCGCGTGATCTGCACCGATCCGCGCCACAAGCAGCGCCAGGGCTGACACGCCAGGGCCGACAGAGATTTAGAGGACAGACATGGCACGTATTGCTGGCATCAACATTCCGCCGCATCAGCACACCGAGATCGGCCTGACCGCGATCTTCGGCATCGGCCGCACGCGCGCGCGCAAGATCTGCGAAGCGGTGGGCATCGCCTACTCCAAGAAGGTGAAGGACCTGACCGACGCCGACATGGAGAAGATCCGCGACCAGATCGCCCAGTTCACGATCGAGGGCGACCTGCGCCGCGAGACGACGATGAACATCAAGCGGCTGATGGACATCGGCTGCTACCGCGGCTTCCGCCATCGCCGTGGCCTGCCGATGCGCGGCCAGCGCACCCGCACCAACGCCCGCACCCGCAAGGGTCCGCGCAAGGCGGCACAGGCGCTGAAGAAATAAATCCGGAAGAGAGTTAAGACACCATGGCCAAGGCTCCTGCCAACAACGCCGCGCAGCGTGTGCGCAAGAAGGTCCGCAAGAACGTGAGCGACGGCGTCGCCCACGTGCACGCGTCCTTCAACAACACGATCATCACGATCACCGACCGCCAGGGCAACGCTCTGTCCTGGGCCTCCTCCGGTGGCCAGGGCTTCAAGGGCTCGCGCAAGTCGACCCCGTTCGCCGCCCAGGTGGCCTCGGAAGTCGCCGGCCGCGCCGCGATGGAGCAGGGCATCAAGAACCTGGACGTCGAGATCCGTGGCCCCGGCCCGGGCCGCGAGTCCTCCGTGCGAGCGCTGGCCGCGCTGGGCATCCGCATCACGTCGATCTCCGACGTGACGCCGGTCCCGCACAACGGCTGCCGCCCGCAGAAGCGCCGCCGTATTTAAACGGACAGAACACGGTTTGCTATCGCAAGCCGTGTCCTTGTGTTTGTTAAGCCCACCGCCTGCGGCAACACAGCTGCAGGCTCCCGCGCCAACAGGGCGCGGTAGTCATTTGAAGGAAAGTTAAAGTGGCACGTTATCTCGGCCCCAAGGCCAAGCTCTCCCGCCGTGAAGGCACCGACCTGTTCCTGAAGAGCGCCCGCCGCGCCATCAGCGACAAGGCGAAGTTCGACTCCAAGCCCGGCCAGCACGGCCGCACTTCCGGCCAGCGCACGTCCGACTTCGGCCTGCAGCTGCGCGAGAAGCAGAAGGTCAAGCGCATGTACGGCGTGCTGGAGCGCCAGTTCCGCCGCTACTTCGAGGAAGCCGACCGCCGCAAGGGCAACACCGGCGCCAACCTGCTGTTCCTGCTGGAGTCCCGCCTGGACAACGTCGTGTACCGCATGGGCTTCGGCTCCACGCGCGCGGAAGCCCGCCAGCTCGTGGGCCACAAGGCCATCACGGTCAACGGCAAGGCCATCAACATCCCGTCGTACCAGGTCAAGGCCGGCGACGTGGTCGCGGTGCGCGAGAAGTCGAAGAAGCAGAACCGCGTCGTCGAGGCCCTGCAGCTGGCCACGCAGGTCGGCATCCCGGCCTGGATCGAGGTGAACGTCGACAAGGCCGAGGGCACCTTCAAGAAGGTCCCGGACCGCGACGAATTCGGCGCCGACATCAACGAATCGCTGATCGTCGAGCTCTACTCCCGTTAAGGGACCGGACGCGGCTGCACCCGCAGCTTCGTTCCACGAAGTTTTTGTTCCCGGCGCGGGGCACCGTGACCGGACCCCAGCCTTACCGGTGTAACGAGCCGGGGGTATTGAGAGGAAAGTCCTGCATGCAAACCAACCTGCTGAAACCCAAGTCCATCAACGTGGAACAGCTTGGCACCAACCGCGCCAAGGTGACCCTGGAGCCGTTCGAGCGTGGCTACGGCCACACGCTGGGCAACGCGCTGCGCCGGGTCCTGCTCTCGTCGATGGTGGGTTACGCGGCGACCGAGGTGACCATCGCCGGCGTCCTGCACGAGTACTCGTCGATCGACGGGGTGCAGGAAGACGTCGTGGGCATCCTGCTGAACCTCAAGGGCGTGGTGTTCAAGCTCCACAACCGCGATGAAGTGACCCTGTCCCTGCGCAAGGACGGCGAAGGCGTCGTCACCGCAGCCGACATCCAGACCCCGCACGACGTCGAGATCATCAATCCCGACCACGTGATCGCCACCCTGTCGCAAGGCGGCAAGATCGACATGCAGATCAAGGTGGAGAAGGGCCGCGGCTACGTGCCCGGCAACGTTCGCCGCTACGGCGACGAGCCCACCAAGTCGATCGGCCGCATCGTGCTGGACGCGTCGTTCTCGCCGGTCCGGCGCGTGAGCTACACGGTCGAAAGCGCCCGCGTGGAGCAGCGCACGGACCTGGACAAGCTGGTCATGGAGATCGAGACCAACGGTGCGATCACCGCCGAGGACGCCGTGCGCGCCTCCGCCAAGATCCTGGTCGAACAGCTGGCCGTGTTCGCGCAGCTGGAAGGCTCGGAACTGGCCGCGTTCGACGCGCCGGTGCAGCGCAGCTCGCAGCAGTTCGACCCGATCCTGCTGCGCCCGGTCGACGAACTCGAACTGACGGTGCGGTCCGCGAACTGCCTGAAGGCCGAGAACATCTACTACATCGGTGACCTGATCCAGCGCACCGAGAACGAGCTGCTCAAGACCCCGAACCTGGGCCGCAAGTCGCTCAACGAAATCAAGGAAGTGCTCGCCTCGCGCGGCCTGACCCTTGGCATGAAGCTCGAGTCCTGGCCGCCTGCGGGCCTGGACAAGCGTTAAGGAAAGCGGACAGCCGGACGCAGAGGACGCAAAGGGTACGCAGAGGACGCAAAAGAAAACCTCTAAAGTTTTCTTCGTCTTCTTTGCGTCCTCTGCGTACCCTTCGCGTCCTCTGCGTCCGGAAGTTTGTTTTTGACTGGTGTCCCCCCAGTACCTGATCCGGCTGGGGAACTCATAAGGAAAGGAAAAACACCATGCGCCACGGCCACGGCCTTCGCAAACTCAATCGCACCAGCGAGCACCGCCTCGCGATGCTGCGCAACATGATGAATTCGCTGATCGAGCACGAGGTCATCAAGACCACCGTGCCGAAGGCGAAGGAACTGCGCCGCGTCGTCGAGCCCATGCTCACGCTGGGCAAGGAACCCACGCTGTCGAACAAGCGCCTGGCCTTCGACCGCCTGCGCAATCGCGACAACGTGGCCAAGCTGTTCAACGAACTCGGCCCGCGCTACAAGGCGCGTCCGGGCGGCTACACCCGCATCCTGAAGATGGGCTTCCGCGTGGGCGACAACGCCCCGATGGCGCTCGTCGAACTGGTGGACCGTCCCGAGCCCACGGAAGCTCCTGCCGGTGAGCAGGGCGCTGCCGAATAAGCTATAATTCGATCTCTGACGCGCGGTGGAGCAGCCTGGTAGCTCGTTGGGCTCATAACCCAAAGGTCGCAAGTTCAAATCTTGCCCGCGCAACCAAATTCAACGCCCACTTTCGAGTGGGCGTTTTTCTTTGCTCAGAGCAACTGCTCGAGCTCGTGCCAGCTCGCCGGCTTCGTCAGGTGGGCATCGAAACCCGCATCGAGCGACTTTTCGCGATCGGCCTCGGAGCCCCAGCCGGTCAGCGCCACGATGCGGGTGGAGTGGGCGCGCACGGATTGGCGCAGCCGCTGGCAGACCTCGTAGCCGCTCATCCCCGGCATGCCGATGTCCAGCAGGACCAGGTCGAAATCGCGTTCGTCCGCCACGGCGAGCGCGCTCGGGCCGTCGTAGGCGAGCTGCACGCTGTGGCCGGCCCGGACGAAGAGGGCCGCGACCGCATCGGCGGCATCGCGGTTGTCGTCGACCACCAGCACGCGCCGTGGAAGGCCCCCGCTGGTCCCGAGCAAGGCCGGGACGCGCGGCGCGCGCTGCGTCGAGGGGATCCGCACGACGAAGGTCGCCCCGCGTCCCGGCCCTTCGCTGTACGCACGGATGCTGCCGCCGTGAAGCTCGATGAGCCGCCTGGACAGCGACAGGCCCATGCCGAGCCCCGGCGGGCCGAGGTGGTCCGGCGTGCGCACCTGGAAGAACGGATCGAAGATGCGTTCGAGCTTCTCGGGCGCGATGCCGATGCCGGTGTCGCTGACGCTGATCTCCGCCTCCGCCGGCCCGACGGCTGCGCGCACGGTGATGAGCGCGCCGGGGGCCGAGAACTTGGCCGCGTTGTGGAGGAGGTTCGTGACCACCTGCGTGAGGCGCACCGGGTCCACGTGCGCCGCCAGCGGGCCCTGCGGCAGTTCGGCCACGAGATGCTGGCCGCCCGCCTCGATGTGCGGCTTCACGGCATCGACCGCGTCGCCGACGACCGCGCGCAGGTCGGCGTCCTGCAGGCGCATGACCAGCGTGCCGCGGGCGATGCGCGACACGTCGAGCAGGTCTTCGATCAGGCGCGTCATGTGCCTGACCTGCCGGTCCATCATCTGCACCGTGCGCGCCGCCACCTCGGGCGGCGGGGCGCCTTCCAGCAGGTCCACCCCGCTGCGGATCGGCGCGAGCGGGTTGCGCAGTTCGTGCGCGAGGGTGGCGATGAACTGGTCCTTCTTGCCGTCCTCGTCCCGCAGCTGCTGGTGCGCGGCGCGCAGGTTCGCCAGGCTCTCGGACAGCTTCGCCTCGCGCAGCCGGATGGCGCGGCCGGCGTGCTCCATCGCGTGCGCGAGATGGTCGAACTGCCAGATGCCGGTGGCCACCGGTACCACCTCGCGTCCTTCCTCCAGCGCCTTGGCCAACGCCTCGAGCCGCGAGACCGGCTGCGTGATGGGCTGCACCGCCCACCATGACAGCAGCAGCGCCAGCAGCACGACGGCCGCGCCCGCGCCGGCGACCATCGCGACGCTCGTCCGCAGCTTCCGCTGCATCGCGGCGGCGGGGATGGCGACGACGGAGCTCCAGCCGGACTTGCCGGAGCGCGCGAAGGCGAGCCAGGCCGAATTGCCTTCCTTGGTCGGGCCGTCCACGCGGCCGACCGGGCCGGGCAGCGCCTGCATCGCGCTCCAGACTTCGGGGAGCGCCTTGGTCCCCACGTACTGGCCGGGGTTGCGCGTGCGCGCGATGATGGTCCCTTCCTGGTCCAGCACCGCGGCGATCCAGTGGGGCGGCAGTCCCGACGAGAGCAGCAGCTCCGACAGCCTGGAGGACAGCAGGCCCGCGGCGAGGACGAACCGGACCTCGCCCCCGAAGATCACCGGCACGACGACGCCCACCGTCGGCTGCTTCACGGTTTCGGAAACGAAGAGCGACGACACGAAGGGCTGGCCGGTGCGGAACGGGGTCGCCAGCACCGACATGTCCTTGCGCGGCGGCAGTGGCTCGCCGTAGGCGACCGCCGTCGAAACGATGCGCCGCCCCTCCCGGTCGTACAGGATGATGACGCTGTTTCCCGCGAGGCCCACGGCCGATCGCGCCTGCGCGTGGAAGGCACGGAAATCCATGTCCCGCAGCGACGGCGAGGCCGCGAGAACCTGCAGCCCGGTGATCGCGCCGGAAAGCTCGCGGTCGATGGCCTGCATGGCCGCCGCGGCCGTGCGCGAGGCAGCTTCGCGCGCCAGGCTTTCCGCGCTGCGGCTGTGCGAGAAGACCAACGCCACCGCGAACGCGAGGAGCGGCACGGCAGTGGCCAGCACCAGCAGCACGAGCCGGCTCTGGATGCTGAGTCCCTTCGTGAAGGCACGCCGGCGCGGCCCGTCGAACAGCAACGGTGGGTTCTTCAAGAGCGCCCTCCTTTGCGCGCGGTTACCGGCGGCTGCGCGGGCCGTTCCAGGGCGGCGCCATCGGAAGGCCGCGAGGATGCTGACGAGTAAGCCCCCGGAGTGCGGGCGCCACCTTGACCTGGGTCAAGGCCCTCCCGCGCAGCCTTGCGTCGCCACGACGCCGCGGCGCACGCGCTCGAGTCCGAGGTGGGACGCCGATCGCAAAACCGATGGCGTGAGGGCTTTTTCTTTGCCGCGTACCCTTCGCGCTCCCCGCACCAAGGAGCCCGCATGGCCGATCTCAGCGCCTTTCCCATCACGAAGAAGTGGCCGGCCCGGCACGCCGACCGCATCCAGCTGTACTCGCTGCCCACGCCCAACGGCGTGAAGGTCTCGATCGCGCTGGAGGAGACGGGGCTGCCCTACGAGCCGCACCGCGTCGCCTTCGAGAACAACGACCAGCTCTCGCCCGAGTTCCTGTCGCTCAACCCGAACAACAAGATCCCCGCCCTCATCGATCCGCAGGGGCCGGCCGGAAGGCCGCTGCCGCTGTTCGAATCGGGCGCGATCCTCCTCTATCTCGCCGAGAAGAGCGGCAAGCTGATGCCGCGCGATCCGGCGCGCCGCTGGGAAACGATCCAGTGGCTGATGTTCCAGATGGGCGGCGTCGGGCCCATGTTCGGCCAGCTCGGGTTCTTCCACAAGTTCGCCGGCAAGGACTACGAGGACAAGCGCCCGCGCGACCGCTACGCCAGCGAATCGAAGCGGCTGCTCGGCGTGCTGGAGCAGCACCTGAAGGGCCGCCAGTGGATGGCGGGCGAGGAATACACCATCGCCGACATCGCGATCTTCCCCTGGGTGCGCAACCTCGTGGGCTTCTACGGGGCCGGCGAACTGGTGGAGTTCTCGCGTTTTCCCGAGGTGCAGCGGGTGCTCGATGCCTTCGTCGCCCGGCCGGCGGTGGTGCGCGGCCTGGAAATCCCGCAGAAGGACGCCTGAGGCCCGGGCGTCGCAATTAAGCACGCTTCGCCCAAAAGGCGGGCGAATGCCATGCATGGGCTCGGAAACGCGCCCTTACACTTGGCCGGCCATGAACAAGGACGAACTGCGCGCCGCGCTGGCCGAGGCGGCGCCCCTGCTGCGACGCGCCACGTTGTTCGCCGTCGTCGGCGCGCTGCTGGTCCTGATGCCCAGCTGGTACATGCTGGAGGTCTACGACCGCGTCGTGGGCAGCCGCAGCCACTTCACGCTGGCGATGCTCACCGTGCTGGTGATCGGCGCGTACATCGTGATGGAGGTGCTGGACTGGGCCGCCGCCAGCGTGCTGCACGAGGCGGGGCTGCGCTTCGAGCGCCGCCTGGCGCCGCGCGTGTTCGACGCCTGCTTCGCCGCCAACCTGCGCAAGCTGGCCGCCGGCGGGCTGCAGCCCCTGCAGGACCTGCAGGTGCTGCGCGACATGTTCCAGGGCCCGGCGGTGCGCGCGGCGATGGAAGTGCCGGTGGCGGCCGTCTTCCTGGCGATCGAGTTCGCGATCCACCCGCTGCTCGGATGGATCACGCTGCTGGGTGCCGTCGTGCAGGCGGGGGTGGCGTGGAGCAACGAACGCGGCACGCACCAACCCATGGTGGACGCCAACCGCGCCGCGCGCGAGGCGCAGCTCTATGCCGACGCGTCGCTGCGCAACGCGCAGGTCATCGAGGCCATGGGCATGCTGCCGGACATCCACCGGCGCTGGATGCAGCGGCAGCACGACTACCTCGCGCAGCAGGCCACGGCGTCGGACCGCGGCGGCAGCTGGCAGGCCGTCTCGCGCTTCGTGCAGACGACGATGGCTTCGGCGCTGCTCGGGCTGGCCGCGTGGCTGGTGCTGCGCGGCGAACTGCAGAACGGCGGCGGCCTGCTGATCGTGGCTTCGATCCTCGGCGGCCGGGTGCTGGCGCCGCTGGTGGCGCTGATCGCGCAGTGGCGCACGGTGGTGGGCGCGCGCGATGCCTGGGAGCGCCTCGCCAAGCTGCTGGCCACGATCCCCGCGCGGCCGGCCGCGATGGCCCTGCCGGCACCGAGCGGCCGGCTGGCCGCCGAGAACCTGGTCGTGCCGGTGCCGGGCAGCAACGCGCCGGTGCTCCGGGGCGTGAGCTTCTCGCTCCAACCCGGCGAGGTGCTGGCGGTGATCGGCCCGACCGCTTCGGGCAAGACCACGCTGGCGCGGACGCTGGTGGGCCTGTGGCCCTCCGCGGGCGGCAAGGTGCGGCTCGACGGCGTCGACGTGTTCGGCTGGGACAAGACCGAACTCGGCCCGCACGTGGGTTACCTGCCGCAAGGCGTCGAACTGTTCGACGGCACGGTCGCCGAGAACATCGCGCGTTTCGACGCACCCGATGCCGCGCGCGCCGAAGCCGCCGCGCGCAAGGTCGGCCTGCACGAGTTCATCCTCTCGCTGCCGCAAGGCTACGACACCGAAATCGGCAACGAGGGGGCGCGCCTCTCCGGCGGCCAGCGGCAGCGCCTCGCCCTCGCGCGGGCCCTGTACGGCGAGCCGGTCTTCGTCGTGCTCGACGAACCGAACGCCAGCCTGGACGAGGCCGGCGATCGTGCGCTGGCCGAAGCCATCGCCGCCGGCAAGGCGCGCGGCACCACCTTCGTCGTCATGACCCACCGCACCAGCATCCTGGGCGTGAGCGACAAGCTGCTGGTGCTCGCCGACGGCCAGGTGCAGGCCTTCGGCCCGCGCGACCAGGTGCTGGCCAAGCTGCAGAAGGCGACGCAGCAGGCGCAGGCCGCGGCGCGGGCCCTGCAGCCGCAACCCGCCGTGAAGGAAAGCTGATGGCCTCGCCTGCCACCTCCGGACACCGGCTGGGCGCCGTGCTGTGGTCGTTCCGGCGCGAGTTCGCCGCCGTGGGCCTCTTCAGCGGCGTGGCCAACCTGCTGCTGCTCTCGCCCACGCTCTACATGCTGCAGGTCTACGACCGCGTCATGCTGAGCCAGAGCGAGCTCACCCTGCTGGCCGTCTCGCTGATCACGCTGTTCCTGTTCGCGGCCCTGGCCTTCGCGGAATGGGTGCGCTCGCGCGTCCTCGTGCGCACCAGCATGCGGCTGGACCGGCAGCTCGGCACGCGCGTGTTCAACGCCAGCTTCGAGGCGTCGCTGCGCGAGGCGGGGCACAGCCCCGCGAAGGCCTTCAACGACCTCGCGCAGGTGCGGCAGTTCCTCACCGGCGCCGGCATCTTCGCCTTCTTCGATGCACCCTGGGTGCCGATCTACCTCGCGGTGACCTTCTTCCTGCATCCGATGCTCGGATGGCTGGCGCTGGCCTTCGCGGCGCTGCAGGTGCTGCTGGCGTGGATCGGCCACCACCGCACCGTGCAGCCGGCGCTGGAGTCCTCGCGCGCGGCTTCGGAGCTGAACCTGTACCTGCAGGGCAAGCTGCGCAACGCGGAGACGCTGGAGGCCATGGGCATGCTGGCCGCGCTGCGCGCGCGCTGGCAGCAGCGCCAGCGGCGGGCGGTCGCGCGCCACACGGCATCGCAGGACGTGGCGCAGCGCGTGGCGTCGCTCAGCAAGTTCGTGCGCTACACGCAGCAGTCGCTGACGCTGGCCGCCGGCGCGCTGCTGGTGATCGACGGCCAGCTCACGCCGGGCGCGATGATCGCGGCCAACGTGCTGATGGCGCGCGCGCTGGCGCCGATCGACATGGTGGTGAGCAACTGGCGCAGCTTCGTCTCCGCGCAGGCGGCATGGATCCGGCTGCGGGGGCTGCTGGCGGCCTTCCCGCCAGGGCGTTCGCAGGCGCCGCGGCCGCGTCCCGCCGGCGCGCTGCAGGTGCGCGGGCTCGTCGCCACCGCGCCGGGGCGCGCGGCCCCCATCCTCCAGGGCATGGACCTCGAGATCGCCGCCGGCCAGACGGTGGTGGTGCTCGGGCCTTCCGGTTCGGGCAAGTCCACGCTCGCCCGCTGCCTGGTCGGCATCTGGCCCGACACGCAGGGCGAGGTGCTGCTCGATGGCGAGCCGCTCACCGCATGGTCGCGCGAGGCGCTGGGCCCGCACATCGGCTACCTGCCGCAGGACGTGGAGCTGTTCGACGGCAGCATCGCCGACAACATCGCGCGCATGGCCAAGCCGGACGCGGCCAAGGTGATCGCGGCGGCGCGCGCCACCGGCCTGCACGACGCCATCCTGCGCCTGCCCAAGGGCTACGACACGCCCATCGGCGATGCGGGCGGCGTGCTCTCCGGCGGCCAGCGCCAGCGGCTCGCGCTCGCGCGGGCCCTGTACGGCGAGCCGGCGCTGCTGGTGCTGGACGAACCGAATTCCAACCTCGACGACGCCGGCGAGGCCGCGCTGGCCGAGGCGATCCGCGAGCTGCGGCGGCAAGGCCGCACGCTGGTGCTGATCACGCACCGCCTCAACGCGCTGCAGCTGGCCGACCGCGTGCTGGTGCTGCGCGACGGCACCGTCGCCGCGTGGGGGCCGCCGGCTTCCGTGCTGCCGCCGCTGCGCGCGGGCACTCCGCCCGGCGGCGCCGGTGGCGCGACGCCGCAACCCGCCTGAACTTCCTGGAAAGCTCACGATGGCCCTCCTGCCCTTTCCCAAGACCCGGGTCCCGCCCCCGCCGCCGCAGCGCGAGGACGCGCCCGATGCGGTGGCGGTCCCGGACGACGCGCGCAAGCCCGTCCGCATCGGCCTGTGGGTGATCGCCATCGGCTTCGGCGGCTTCCTGCTGTGGGCCGCGACGGCGCCGCTCGACGAAGGCGTGGTCGCGCCCGGCAGCGTCTCGATCGACACTCGGCGCAAGCCGGTGCAGCACCTCACCGGGGGCATCGTGCGCGAGGTGCTGGTGCGCGAAGGCCAGGAAGTGCGCGAAGGGCAGCCGCTGATCCGCCTCGACCAGGGCGTGGCCAAGGCGAACTACGAAGCTTCGCGCCAGCGCTACCTGGGCCTGCGCGCGGTGCAGACGCGCCTGCTGGCGGAGGCGGCCGGCAAGGCCTCCATCCAGTGGCTGCCCGAATTGCAGCAGGCTGCCGCGCAGGACCCGCTGATCCGCCAGCAGATGGACAACCAGCAGCAGCTGCTGGCGTCGCGGCGCGCCTCGCTCGCCGCCGAAGTGCAGGGCATGCAGGAGAGCATCCGCGGCCAGGAAGGCCTGATCGCCTCGTACCAGCAGATGATGGAGAGCCGCAAGGGCCAGATGGGGCTGCTGCAGGACGAGCTGAAGAACACGCGCGAACTGGTGCAGGAAGGCTACACGCCGCGCAACCGCCAGCTCGAACTCGAACGCATGGCGGCCGACTCGACGACCGCGCAGGCGGAACTCCAGGGCAACCTGGTGCGGGCGCGCCAGACCATCTCGGAGCTGCGCCAGCGCGTGCTGCAGCGCCAGCAGGAATACCGCAAGGAGATCGAGCAGCAGCTCGCCGATGCCTCGCGCGAGGTGATCGCCGAAGGGGAGAAGTTCCGCTCGATGGAGAGCGACCTGGCGCGCACCGAGATCCGCTCGCCCGCGACCGGGCAGGTGGTGGGCCTGGCGATGCAGACGGTGGGCGGGGTGGTGCAGCCGGGCCAGAAGCTGATGGACATCGTGCCGGGCCACGAGCCGCTGCTGCTGGAAGCGCGCGTGCAGCCGCAGTTCATCGACCGCGTGCGCCCCGGGCTGCCGGTGGACATCCGCTTCTCCGCCTTCGCGCATTCGCCGCAGCTGGTGGTGCAAGGCAAGGTGAGCTCGATCTCCGGCGACCTGATCGTGGAGAACCAGAACACGCCGCCGTATTACCTGGCGCGGGTGAGCGTCACCCCCGAGGGCCTGCGCAAGCTGGGCACGCGGCAGATGCAGCCCGGCATGCCGGCGGAGGTGGTGTTCAGGACCGGCGAGCGCACGCTCCTGACCTACCTGCTGCATCCGCTCACGAAGCGCGTCGCCGCTTCGATGAAGGAGGAGTGAACTTGGCCCGCGACCGCACATCCGCCGCGTGGGGGCGGCGGAGCTGGGTGGCTTGCGTGTGCGCTGGCCTGGCCAGCACCGCCCTGGCCGCGCCGCTGGACCTCGCGCAGGCGTGGCAGGCGGCACTGGCCAACGATGCGCAATTGCGCGCGGCGCGCGCCACGGCGCAAGCCAATCGCGAACGCGTGCCGCAGGCCGAGGCGCAGCTCAAGCCGCAGGTGAACCTGAACATGCAGCGCAGCCGCAACGAGCTGCGCTCCGAGTCCGCCGGCCTGCTGGGCGAGCCGGTGCAGCAGCACCTGTTCTACGGCGCGGGCACGGATTCGCTCACGCTGCGGCAGCCGCTCTACCGGCCCCAGCTCACCGCGCAGCTGCGGCAGGCGCGCGCGCTCGCGGCCAATGGCGACGCGCTGTTCGAGGAGGAACAGCAGAAGCTGGTGATGCGGCTGACGCAGTCCTACCTGGAGGCGCTGCAGGCCGAGGAGCAACTGCGGCTGGTGGGCGTGCAGCGCGTGGCCTACCTCGCGCAGCTCGATGCGGCGCGCAAGGGCTTCGCCGGCGGCAGCGGCACGCGCACCGACATCGACGAGGCGCAGGCGCGCCTGGACCTGAACACGGCGCAGGAACTGGAGGCGCGCCAGTCGGTGGACTTCGCGCGCCGGCAGCTCGCGGTGATGGTGGGGCAGCCCGTGACCGAGCTGGTGGCCCTGGATCCCGCGCGGCTGCCCCTCGCCGTGCCCGAACCGGCGCGCCTGGAGGACTGGGTCGCGCGCGCGGAAACGGCCAGCCCCGAGGTGCGCGCGGCGGCGGCCAACCTTCAGGCGGCGCGCCACGAAGTCGAGCGCGTGCGCGCGGGCCACCTGCCCACCCTCGACGCGGTGGCGCAGCTCTCGCGCAGCGACAGCGACAACCCCACCCGGGTCGACACCCGCTACACGCAGAAGACCATCGGCGTGCAGCTGAACGTGCCCCTGTACCAGGGCGGCCTGGTGCAGTCGCAGATCCGGCAGGCGCTCGCCGATGTCGAGCGCTACGAAAGCGTGCTCGAGGGCCTCAAGCAGGACCTCTCCTCGCGCGTGCACCGCGAGTTCCGCGGCGTCACCGAAGGCATCGCGCGGGTGCGGGCGCTCGAACAGGCCGTGCGCTCCAGCGAGCAGCTGGCGCTCTCCAGCCGCCGCTCGCAGCAGGGCGGCAGCCGCACGCTGGTGGACGTGCTGAACGCGGAGCAGCAACTCGGCACCGCGCGGCGCGACCTGGCGCAGGCGCGCTTCACCTACCTGCTGTCCATCGTGCGCTTGCGCGCGCTGGCGGGCGAGCTCACGGAGGGGAGCATCGGCGAAGTGAATCGCTGGCTGGTGGGCGGCGCACCCGGGCTCGACCCCCCGCTCGCCGATGCGCGGCCGGCGGCGGAATCAGGCCTGCGCCTGCGGGGCAGCGAAGCCCTCCGGCGCTGACGCGCAAGAGGGTTTACGCGCGCCCTTCGGGTTCTCCCTGAGAAGGCGGCGCACCGCGGGCCCCGCGCGTCGGGTATTAGGCGCGTTCCCTAATTGGGGTATGGCTGGGTCGAATGGGAACTGTTAGAAACCGTTTCCCTGCCTTACATTTTCCGCCCCCAACATGGCCAATCCTGATTCCACCCAGTTCGGCTCGCCCGGCAACGACAGTCTCGTCGGTGCGGATTTCAGCAACGATTCCATCGTCGGCCAAGGAGGGAACGACAACATTTCGGGGCTCGGAGGCGCGGATACGCTGGAGGGAGGAGACGGCAATGACTTCCTGAGCGGTGGTGCCGGCGACGATCTGCTCCTCGGCGGAGCGGGCGGAGACGCGCTGCAGCCGGGCGCCGGAAGCGACACGGTCGATGGCGGCGCGATCCTGGACCGTACAAACTACACAGACGGAAACACGGTCAACTTCACCGACGCAGCGGCGGCCGTCGTGCTGGACCTCAATGGGCCGCGGGATCCTTCAGGAGCCCAGGTCGGCACCGCGACCATCGGCGCGGACGTCGATCGCCTGGTCAACGTCAACTTCGTCGTGGGAAGCGCCTTCGGCGACAACCTCAAGGGCACGGCGGAATTCGACCTGTTCGAGCAGTTCGAGGGGCGTGAGGGCAACGACACGATCGACGGCGGCGCGATCGATTCGCTGGGCACCGGATCGAACCGGGCGAACTACAACTCGGCGCCGGCCGGCGTCATCGTCACGCTGGGCGGCGCGGGCAACGGCACCGCGCAGGACGGTTACGGCAGCACCGACACGCTGTTGAACATCAACCAGGTGCGCGGCAGCGGCTTCGCCGACCAGTTGACCGGCAGCGACACGACGGCGTTCACCGAGAGCTTCGAAGGCCGCGGCGGCAACGACACCATCGACGGCAAGGGCGGCGTCGACCAGGTGCGCTACGACTCCGCGACGACCGGCGTGACGGTCAACCTGGCCACGCACACGGCGACCGACGGCATCTTCGTCAACGGCGTGGTCGGCACCGACACGCTGCTGAACATCGAGGGCGCGCGCGGCGGCAACTTCGACGACCAGTTGACCGGCAGCGACACCACGGGGATGACGGGGTCGCCGGGCGACTTCGAGTTCTTCACGGGCCAGGGCGGCAACGACGTCATCGACGGCGGTGGCGGCTTCGACCGCGCGGACTACAACACCGCGCTGTTCGGCGTCTTCGTGGACCTCGCGGCTGGCACCGCCCAGGATGGCCAGGGCGGCACCGACACGCTGGCCAACATCGAGGCCGTCCGCGGCGGCGACTTCAACGATGTCCTGTTCGGCAGCGACACCACGCCCTTCGAATCCTTCGAAGGCCGCCGTGGCAACGATCTCATCGACGGCCGGGGCGGCGTCGACCGCATCGACTACCAGGCCGATTTCAGCGCGGTCAGTGTGGACCTGCGTTTCGGGATGGCGAACGACGGCTTCGGCGGCACGGACACCCTCGTCAACATGGAGCGCGTGCGCGGCTCCGGCTTCGCCGACACGATCATCGGCGGCGGCGGGGACGACACGCTGGAAGGTGGCGGCGGCAGCGATACCCTGAGCGGCAGCGGCGGCAACGACACCTTCCTGTACCTCGCCAGCGGTGGTCCGCAAGGCCAGGACCTGATCACCGATTTCAACGCCGGCGATGTGATCGAACTGCGCACGTCTCTGACCGCCGGTGCTTCCACCGCCGGCGACGGCAGCACCGTCGGCGGCAACGGCCTGCAGGTCAGTGCTCAGGCGGGCGTCACCACACTGGCCTTCGATCTCGACGGGGTTGCCGGAGCCGAGCTTCGCATCCAGCTGGCCGGCGTGTACGACGCCACCGGCTTCACGATCGCCAATGCCGGCACCGGCCCGAGCTTCGTCACGTACTCGGCTACCGGCGCGATCACGCCGACGCGCGTGAGCGGCTTCCCCTCGCTGGGGAACGCGGGCGACACCATCGCCGGGAGCACGAGTGCCGACACGCTCACGGGTGGCCGCGCCGATGACGTGATCAACGGCGCCGACGGCAACGACTCGCTGCAAGGCGGCGACGGCAACGACACCCTCAACGGCGGTAACGGCAACGACGTCCTGCTGGGGGGCGCGGGCAGCGACACCTTGTTCGGCAATGCGGGCAACGACACGCTGGACGGCGGCGAGATCACCGACCGCGTCAACTACACCGACCTGAACTTCGCCGGCTACAACGGCGTGACCGTCGTGGGCGTCGACCTGAACCTCGCTACCGGCATCGTCACCATCGGCGCCGAGCAGGACAGGCTTGCCAACATCAACTTCGTCCAGGGTTCAGCCCAGAACGACACGATCACCGGCAGCAGCGTCTTCAACCTGTTCGAGCAGTTCGAAGGCCTGGCTGGCAACGACACCATCGACGGCGGCGCGATCGATCCCCTGGGCACCAGCGGCAACCGCGCCAGCTATGCCTCTTCGACGGCTTCCGTGAGCGTCGATCTGGCCCTCGGCCAGGCGCTGAACGACGGCTTCGGCACCCAGGATACGCTGATCAACATCAACTTCGTCCGTGGCGGCTCCGCGGCCGACACGCTCCTGGGCAGCGATCGCACGGACCAGACGGAACTGTTCGACGGCCGCGGCGGCAACGACTTCATCGACGGACGTGGTGGCATCGATATCGCGCGCTACGACGGCGCGAACGCACCGGTAAACGTCAATCTCGCCACGGGCACGGCCCAGGACGGATTCGGCGGCACCGACACGCTGGCGGGCATCGAAGGCGTGCGCGGCAGCAACTTCAACGACATCCTTACCGGCGGCAACACGGCAAACGACACCCTGGAAATCTTCCAGGGCAATGGCGGCAACGACATCATCGACGGGGGTTCCGGGTTCGACCGGGCCGACTACACCACCGCCACCTTCGGCGTGAACGTCGACCTTACCCACGGTACCGCGCAGGATGGCCAGGGCGGCTTCGATTCGCTGGTCAACATCGAGGGCGTGCGGGGCAGCGAGTTGAACGACGTCCTGATCGGCAGCGACCGCACCGACACCACCGAATCGTTCGAGGGGCGGGCCGGCGACGACTTCATCGACGGCCGAGCCGGTTCCGACCGCGTCGAGTACCAGAACGACTGGGCCGGCGTCCGCGTGGACCTGCAGGCAGGCTCGGCGCAGGACGGCTTCGGCGGCCGCGACACGCTGATCAACGTGGAGAACGTCCGCGGTTCCACGTTCGACGACGTGATCCTCGGCAGCGCCGCAAGCAACGTGCTGCAAGGCAATGCCGGCAACGACGTGCTCGAAGGGCGCGGCGGCGACGACACCCTGGCCGGCGGCGCCGGCGTCGACGAATTCAGGCTCGCCGCCGGGCCGGGCGGCATCGACCGCATCGCCGACATCGAGGCGGGCGAGAAGATCATTCTGGGCGTCGACCGCGACCTGGTGAACGGCTTCCTTACGGGCACGGACCCGACCGGCCTGCTCGGTGGACAGGTGATGTTCTCCAACCTCGTGGCCGGAACGACCCAGGTCTTCATCGGCATCGACGACATCGCCGGTGCCGACATGAGCTTCCAGCTCACGGGCACGTTCAACGCGAACGATTTTGTCTGGGCCCCCAACGACACGGACGGGGCGGCACTGCTGTACCGTCCGGCCGCGACGAACCTGCCCGGTTCCGCCGGGTCCGAATGGGTCTACGGCAGCAACTTCAACGACACGCTGGCCGGCCAGGACGGCAACGACACGCTGCTCGGCTACGCCGGCAACGACGCGATTTCTGCGGGTGCCGGTGACGACGAGATCCTGGGCGACGCCGGCAACGACACCATCGACGGTGGCCTGGGCTTCGATCGCCTGCACTACGAACTGCCCGGCGCAATGACGGCGCCCATCCGCGCCGACCTGACTGCCCAAAGCGTCACGAGCGGTGCGGAAACCGACGTGCTCACTTCGATCGAGGCGCTGTCCGGCAGCAACTTCAACGACACGATCGTCGGCGCGCTGGAGTCCAACTTCCTCGCCGGCGCGGGCGGCAACGACCTGGTCCTCGGCCAGGCCACCGCGGGCAACGTGGCAGGCGGCGCCTACCAAGGCGGCGCCACCGGCGGCGACGTGCTGGAAGGCGGCGCTGGCGACGACACGATCCAGGGTGGCACCGGCAACGACGAACTGCGCGGCGGCACCAGCGACTTCAACGGGCCATTCCCGCCCGCGGGCGGCGCGGACACCTTCGTGTTCCTCGCCTCGGGCAACGGCGTGGACCGCATCGTCGACTTCAGCAGCAACGACGTGATCCGCGTCGCGAGCCCCGTCGCGAACACGACGGTGCAGGTCACGGGCAGCGGCCCGACCGCGGTCACGACGCTGTCGATCGACACCGACGGCGTGGCCGGCGCCGAAATCCAGATCGACCTGGCCGGCGCTTTCGCGCCCGCGCAGTTCGCGGTGACCAGCAATGGCGACGGCACCAGTTCCATCCGCTACGTGGTTCCCGAAACCCTTGGTACCGCGGGCAACGACCAGATGTTCGGCACGCCGGGCGACGACAGCATCGTCGGCCTGGGCGGCGACGACAACCTGTCCGGCGGCCCCGGCGACGACACCCTGGTCGGGGGGGACGGCAACGATTTCTTCAACCCCGATAGCGGCGACGATTCGGTCAACGGCGGTGCGGGCTTCGATGGCGTGGGCTACGACAATGCGTCCGCGTCCGTGAACATCAACCTCCAGAGCGGCCAGGCGACGGGGGCCAGCATCGGCGTCGACACGCTGGTGAGCGTCGAGAGCGCGATCGGCAGCCACTTCAACGACTCGATTGTCCTGGGCAATTCCGGTGGCTTCACCAACGGGCGCGCCGGCAATGACCTGCTGCAGGGCGGCGCCGGCAACGACAACTTCGTCGGCGGCAGCGGCAACGACACCATCATCGGCAACGGCGGCTCCGACGGGGTCGCCTACTTCGACGACGGCGGCGACGGCGGCCCGCCCGCGACCGGCAGCGGCGTCAACGTGAACCTGGGCACCGGCATCGCGGTCGACAACTGGGGCAACACCGATTCCCTGTCCGGGATCTCCGCGGTCACGGGTTCCGGATTCAACGACACGCTGGTCGGCCATGCGGGCAACAACTTCTTCGACGGCGGCGCGGGCAACGACAGCATCGACGGCGGTGCGGGCTTCGACTCCATCGGTTTCAACAACACCACCGGCGGCGTGAACGTGAACCTGCTCGCAGGCACGGCCACCGGCGGCGGCGTGGGCAACGACACGCTGGTGAGCATCGAGAGCGTCAACGGCACGAACTTCGATGACACCGTGCAGCTCGGGAATGCGCCGGGCAGCAACGCGAACGGCCGCGGCGGCAACGACACGATCCTCGGCGGCGGCGGCGACGACTTCATCACGGGCGGCAGCGGCAACGACAGCATCGTCGGCGGCGCGGGCTTCGACACTGCCGACTACAACCCGGCGTTCGACAATGCCGGCGTGCCGCTCACCGGCGTGGGCGTGACGGTCAACCTCGCCACCGGCATCGCGACGGACAACTGGGGACACACCGACAGCCTCAGCGGCATCGAGCTGGTGCGCGGCTCCGATTTCGCGGACCACCTGACCGGGGGCAATCCCGCCAACGGCAGCGGCGCCACGGACGGCTTCGAAGGCTTCACGGGCCAGGGCGGCAACGACACCATCGACGGCGGCACGGGCTTCGACCGCGCCCAGTACGACACCTCGCCCAATGCGGTGAACGTCACGCTGGGCGGCACCTCCAGCGGGACCGCGCAGGACGGCTTCGGCGGCATCGACACCCTCATCAGCATCGAGGAGGTACGCGGCTCAAGCTTCGGCGACACGTTGACCGGCAGCGACAGCGGCGTGTTCGAGTCCTTCGAGGGTCGCGGGGGCAACGACTTCATCGACGGCAAGGGTGGCGTGGACCGCGTCAGCTACCAGACCTCCGGCAGTGGCGTGAACGTGGACCTGGCCGCGGGCACCGCCAGCGACGGGTTCGGCGGTACCGACACCCTGAGCAACATCGAGAACATCCGTGGCTCCGAATCCGGCGACGTGCTGGCCGGCAACGCCGGGGCCAACGACATCGAAGCGCGCGCCGGCAACGACCTGCTGCAAGGCGGCGCGGGCCAGGACACGCTGCGAGGCGGCGCCGGCGACGACACGCTGGACGGCGGCAGCCAGGTGATCCTGTCGGGTTGGGACGCGACGGCGAACACCAGCGGCGAAGTCGACATCGCCAGCTACCAGGACGCGGGCTCCGGCGTCACCATCCGGCTGGGGACCGACGGCACGGCCGGAACGGCCACCGGCGGCGGCGGCAACGACGTGCTGCGCGACATCGAGCTGGTAATCGGATCGAACTTCGGCGACGAGATCCATGGCAGCAACCGCGCGCTCAACGAGCTCATTCGCGGCGGCGGCGGCAACGACACGCTGTTCGGCGGTGCCGAGACCGGCACCGACCTGGGCAACAACTTCGCCGACTACCGCTTCGGTGCCGGCGCGGTGAACGTCAACCTCTCCACCAATTCGGCGACGGGGGCGGACGGCAACGACCAGCTGTTCGGCTTCATGGGCGTGTTCTCCGGCGCCTTCAACGACACGCTCGTCGGCGACGCGCAGGACAACTTCCTGGACGCCGGCCAGGGCGACGACTTCGTCGACGGCGGCGCCGGCCTGCGCGACATCGCCAGTTACCAGAACGCCACCGGTTCGGTGAACGTGAACCTCGCGACGAACTCCGCGATCGGCGCGGACGGCAACGACACGCTGGCGAACATCGAGGACGTGCGCGGCTCCGAATCCTCCGACACGCTGACCGGCAGCGACGGCGACAACCGCCTGCAGGGCCGCGGCGGCAACGACGTCATCGACGGCGGCGCCGGCAACGACTCGATCCACGGCGGCCTCGGCAATGACCAGCTCACCGGCGGCACCGGCAACGACGTGTTCCAGTTCGGCGCCGCCGGCGAAGGCACGGACACGATCACCGACTTCACCGCTGGCGACGTGATCCGCGTCGGCGCGGCCCTGGCCACGACCGGCGTCACCGTCGGCGATGGCGCCGGGCTCGCGGGCTTCGGTATCCAGGCCGAGACGGTCGGCGGCGTGACCACGCTGTCGATCGACACCGACGGCGTGGCCGGCGCGGATCTGCAGATCACGCTGCAGGGCACCTTCGCCGCCGCGGACTTCGACGTGGTGCAGGGCGCCGGCGGCACGGACATCAGCATCAACGGGCCAGTGCAGGGCCTGCCGGTGATCCAGGGCTCGGTGGTCGAGGACCAGGTGCTGACGGCCTCCACTTCGGGGCTGTCCGACGCTGACGGCCTGGGTGCCTTCTCCTACCAGTGGTTCCGCGACGGCCAGGCGATCGTGGGCAGCGTCGCGGCGACGTACCAACTGGGCGACGCCGATGTCGGCGGCCAGATGACCGTGCGCGTGAGCTACGTGGACGGCAAGGGGAATGACGAGGCCGCCGTGAGCGCCCCGACCGTTGCGGTCGCGAACGTGAACGACGTGCCGACGGGCACCGTGACGATCGGCGGCACGGCTGTGGAGGACGGCATCCTCACCGCTTCGAACACCCTCGCCGACGCCGATGGCCTGGGCACCATCGCCTACCAATGGTTCGCGGGCGGCAACGCCATCGCCGGCGCAACCACCACGTCGCTCACCCTCACGCAGGCGCAAGTCGGCCAGGTGATCACCGTCACCGCCAGCTACCAGGACCAGCAGGGCCACAACGAAGCCGTGACGAGCGCGGCGACCGCGGCGGTGCAGAACGTCAACGACCCCGTGCAGGGCGGCGTCACGATCAGCGGCACGGCTACGCAGGGCGCGACGCTCACCGCGGCCAACACGCTGGCGGACGAAGACGGCCTGGGGCCCATCGGCTACCAGTGGTTCGCCGACGGCGCGGCGATCTCCGGCGCGACGACCGACAGCCTCGTGCTGGCGCAGGCGCAAGTCGGCAAGGCGATCACCGTGCGGGCCAGCTACGTGGACGGGCAGGGTACGGCGGAGAGCTCGACCAGCGCGGCCACCGGCACGGTGGCGAACGTGAACGACGCGCCCACCGGCGGCCTCGCCATCGGCGGCTTCACGGCGGCCAACCCCAGCAAGGGACAGACGCTCAGCGTGGTCAACACGGTGGGCGACGCTGACGGCCTGGGGACGTTCAGCTATACGTGGTTCAACGGCACCCTCGAGGTCGGGACCGGCGCCACCTACACGCTCAAGGACACCGACGTCGGCGGGCACATCACGGTGCAGGGCAGCTACACCGACGGCTTCAACACCCAGGAGACGGTGACGAGTCTCGCGACCGGTCCCGTTCAGCCCAACTCGCCGCCGCAGGGCACCGTGACGATCGCCGGCACCTTCGCGCAGAACGCGACGCTCACCGCCTCGCAGGCCCTGAGCGACGCCGACGGCCTCGGCGCCATCACGTTCCAGTGGCTCGCCGAGGGCTCGGCGATCACGGGCGCCATCGGCAGCACCTTCGTCCTTACCGAGGCGCAGGTCGGCAAGACCGTCACCGTGCAGGCGAGCTATACCGACGGCCTCGGCACGCCGGAATCCGTGAGCAGCACCGGGCAGCTCGTTGCCAACGTCAACGATCCCCTGACGGGCAACATCGCCATCAGCAACACGGCGCCCAGGCAGGGCGACACGCTCACCGCGTTCAACAGCTTCGCCGACGTGGACGGTCTCGGCACCGTGAGCTACCAGTGGTTCGCCGACGGCACGGCGATCGCCAACGCGACCGGCACCACCTTCACGCCGGGCCAGGCCCAGGTCGACAAGGTGATCACGGTCCAGGGCAGCTATGACGACCGCCACGGCACGCACGAGAGCCGCACCAGCAGCGGCACGGCGCGCGTCGCGAACGTGAACGATGCGGCCACCGGCACCCCGGTGATCGGCAACACGGCACCGGCGCAAGGCCAGGTCCTCACCGTCAACACGAGCTCGATCGCCGACGCCGATGGCATCGGCGCCTTCAGCTTCCAGTGGCTGGCCGGCGGGGCGGTGATCGCGGGTGCGACCAGCAGTTCGCTCACGCTCACGCAGGCGCAGGTGGACCAGGCGATCAGCGTGCGCGTCTCCTTCACCGACGGCTTCGGCAGCGCCGAGAGCCTGACCTCGGCCGCCACCGCCAAGGTGGCCAACGTCGACGACGCGCCCACCGGCGCGGTGAACGTGAACGGCGCGCGCGTGGTGGGCATGCCCCTGCATGCCGATGCCAGCACGGTGGCGGACCCGGATGGCCTGGGCACCTTCAGCTTCCAGTGGCTGCGTGCCGGCGTCGCGATCAGTGGCGCCACCGCCGACACCTATACGCCGGTGGCCGACGATTCCGGCCAGGACGTCTCGGTGCGGGTCAGCTACACCGACCTCTTCGGCCATGCCGAAGCGCTCACCTCCGGCGCCGTGCCGGTGGTGAACGAGGACCTCGTGACCGTGCTCGTGGTCAACGGTGTCGCCTCCGTGGCCGGCGACGGCAACGGCGACGGCATCAAGGACTCGGTGCAGGAGGCGGTGGTCTCCGCGCCGCTGGTCGTGCAGGGCAGCACCACGGCCGCACCGGTGTTCGTCACGCTGGTCGCGGACTCGTCCAGCTCCGGCGCGGTGAACCAGGGCTCGACGGCGGTGATCCAGACCCTGAACCAGGAAGCCGCGCCCGAGGCGCGCCCGACCACGCTCGACGCGCCCCTGGGCCTGATCGACTTCACCGCCGCCACGACGGTCGGCAAGACCGAGACCTTCACGCTGTTCGTGGACAGCAACCTCGGCGTCAACGGCTACTGGAAGCAGGACGACGGCGGCACCTGGGTCAACCTGGCGTCCAGGCCCTTCGGCGGCAGCACGACGCTGGTGGGCAACAAGATCCGGCTGGACTTCCAGATCACGGATGGTGGTACCTTCGACAACGACCACCAGGCGGACGGCATCATCACCGACCCTGCGATCATCGGCGCCATGCCGCTGAGCATCGTCGGCTACGCGCCGGACGTGACCCTGACGCCCACCACCCACTTCTTCTTCTGATCGGTAGTCATGCAGCAACAAAGCTTCACCTTGAAGAAAATGCGCCTCCCCTGCGCCCTGGCGGCCGTCACGCTGGCGCTCGCCGCCTGCGGTGGCGGTGGCGATAGCGGCAGCGACGGCGGTCCGGGTGTCCAGCCGCCGGCCCCGGTGCTGGTGAACCCGGCGCTCGCGATGCAGGGGTTCTGGAGCGGCGCCGTCACCACCGCGCCAGACGGCGCCACCCGCTCGTCCGCCGTGGTCATGCCGGACGGTACGGCCTGGGTCGTGTTCGAAACCGCCACGGCCACGACGGCCGTGGCGAAGATCGCGCTCACCGGCACCGCGGTGAACGAGACCGACGCCACCGCCGCGGGCAGCGGCAACTACTACCGGCTGCCCACTGCCACGCAGGCCAGCACCCGCAGCGCGGCCAGCGCGAGCGCCACCGCCAGCACCAAGGGCACCTTCGCGGGGAGCATCACCGTCACGGGCAATGCGGCCACCGGTTTCAACTGGGCATCCGTCGCGGGCTTCACGACGCAATCGCTCGCGGCCGACGTGGTGGGCACCTGGAACGGATCGGCCGGCGGCAGCGCGGTGCAGGTCAGCTGGGGGATCCTCTCCACCGGTGCCCTCACCGGCAACAGCAGCACGGGCTGCACCTACAGCGGCACGCTCAAGCCCAGCGCCGGCACGGCCGTGTACGACCTGGTCGTGGCGGAAGACTGCGCCGGGACCGTGCGCAACATGACCGGCATCGCCACCTTGTCCAGCACGAGCGCGAGCACGAGCAAGAACTCGCTGCGGGTGGTCTTCACCGCCGATGCGAACGCCACGGGCGGCCTGTTCGCGCTGACCAAGCAGTAATTCCGCGCGAGTCGATGAAGCGGCGCATGAGGCGCCGCTTCGTCATGCGGGAGTGTGCGGACGCAGCAGCGAGGCGAGCCAGCGCACCTGTTCCGGCTTGCAGACCGTCTCGAGGTCGTATTTCGCGCGCGCTTCGCGCACCGCGTTGGCGGCCAGCGGGTCGTACGCGGACGGGTCCTGCAGCACCTGCGTGACGGTGCGGGCCAGCCCCTCGACGTCGAAGAAGTCGAACAGCAGGCCGTTGCGGCCGTGCGTGATCACCTCGCGGACCGGTTCCGTGTCCGACGCCACCACGCGGCAGCCGGCGGCCAGCGCCTCGATGCAGCTCCACGACAGCACGAAGGGGTACGTGAGGTACGCATGGCAGGTGGAGACCTGCAGCATCCGCAGGTAGTCCGCATACGGCACGCGGCCGACGAAGTGGATGCGGTCGCGCGGCAGCCGCGCCCCCACTTCCTGCAGCATCGCCTGGCGCCAGTTCTTGTGCGTGCGCGGCGGCGAGCCGTACGACACCGAATCCTCGCCCACCAGCACGCAGTGCGTCCGCGGATTGCGCGCCAGGATCTCCGGCAGCGCCCGCATGAAGACGTGGAAGCCGCGATAGGGCTCGAGGTTGCGGTTCACGAAGGTGAGCACGCTGTCCTGCCGCCGCAGTTCCAGCCCGGAGCGGCCCAGGCGGATGAAGGCGCCGGGCTCCGGGCGCACCACGCGCGTGTCCACGCCGTCGAAGATCACGGCCGTCTTGGCCTGGAACTCCGCCGGCAGGCAGGAGCGCTGCCACTGCGTGGGGCAGAGGATCGCGTCGGCCGCCTGGTAGGCATGCAGCAGCGCGGTGTTGCGCAGGCGCAGGCGCATGCGGCTGTCGGCCGTGGCGCGGCTGAACTCGGGGTCGAAGGCGTGGTCCGCGCCGTCGGCCTGGTAATAGAACTCGCCGTAGGCGACCAGCACCGCCTGTGGCCACACGTCCTTGCAGAACAGGCTCTCGCCCCAGCCGGGATGCGCGACGATCAGCGAAGGCTGGAAGCCTTCGGCGGCCAGTTGGCGCATCGCGGTGGCGCAGGCCAGCGCGCGGCGCGTCTTGACCTCGATGTCGGAGAGGATGTCCTCGCGCGGCAGCACGGTCTCGGGCCGCACTTCGTAGCGGCGCACGTCGATGCCTGGCGGCACGGGCCGCTTCTCGATCGCCAGCGCCTTGACCTCGCAGCCCAGGCGCACGAGTTCCTGCGCCAGGTGCACGAACTGGCCGGGGAAATTCTGGTGGATGAAGAGGATGCGCTGGCCGGCGAGGGGATGCGGCTGGTCCGGCTTGGCTTCGCTCATCGTGATGGGATGGGGAGCGGGAGGGAAGGCTGGCGCGGCTGGCGGGGGGCCACACTCGGAAGTGCGGGCGCTCCTAAGTCCGCGTCAATCAACGACTTCGGAGGATTGCGGATCGGATTGTGGCACAGGGTTGCGGAACAGCGTGTGGAACAGTCGGGGTGGGGCACGCTGCGGGTGTAGAGTTGAAGGCCAGCAGAAGCAGGCACACGAAAGACATCCGACATGCTGACCCCGAACGACGTTTTCACCCCTGGCAGGCTGCCGATCCGCTCCACAAACGTCTACGCGGCACGCGGGGAAGCTGAGGAACTTTTCAAGAAGACGCTGAGCCGCGGATTGGTCCCGGTGGTTTTCGGCGAATACGGTGTCGGCAAGACTTCCATGGCGCGGTACGAGCTGCGACAGAAGGAGCAGACGAACCAGTTGGTGAACATCGAAAGCGTCGCCGACAAGTCCTTCGAGGATGTTTTCTCCCGCTGCCTGGAGAAGCTGGGCTATACGGTCAAGACAAAGCGAATCGAGGGCTCCTCCGCCTCTCGTACTCAGGAGCAGTCGATGCAGGCTGAGGGGGGCGCGGGCGGGTGGCTGAAGGCGGTGATCGCCTCGAAGAAGTCGAAGACGACGGGGTCGACCGATTCGCTGGAGGAGCAGTTTGTTGTGACCTCCCCGACGGATTCGAGGGTCATCGAGATTTGCGAACAAGCCGGCGTTGCGTTGCTGCTCGACGAACTTCACCGCGCGACGCCCGAGTTCACGGCGGACCTCTCCAAGTTCATCAAGAGCTACGGCAACGCGAACTGCCAAAAGTTCAAGATCGTCCTCTTGGGCACCTCTTCAGATGCGAGCCGGTTGGTCTCGTCAGACCCGGGTATCGACCGACTCATTCAAGAAGTGCACCTGAAGTCGATGACCGACAGCGAGGCTGAGTACGTCGTGACGAAGGGCATGGCAGACCTGGGCATCAAGATCGACGAGGACACGGTTGATCGAGTCGTGAAGACTTGCGTGGGCTCTCCAAGCATTCTCCAGTACCTGAGCCTTGAAGTCGCCGAGGCGGCGTTCCCGCGGAAGCCCCGGGAGGCAAACCTGCTCGACGTGCAGATGGCGCTCAAGCACTTCGTGGAAAGCAAGGAGGCGCGCCTCTACAAGGCCTACGTGGCAGCCGTTGAGAGCGTGGGGGACATCCGCTACCGCAAGCAGATCCTCAAGGCGATGGCGGAGTGCGAAGACGAGTACGTGACCATGGAGATGATCCGCACGAAGGTGTCCGAGTATCTGGAGACGGAGGTGCCCAGTACGGCACTCTCTGGCCCGCTCCGTGCCCTGAAGGAGGATCGTTACGGCCCTGTGCTCAATGACGTGGAACGGCCCGATGGCACAGGCCGATTGACCAACTACACGACCTTCAAGGACCCCGCACTGAAGGCGTTCATCCGACTGCAGCTGCTCCGCGAGGCGGAAGCTGGCTCCTGACCTGCAGTCACGCGGGAGACGTTCGGGTTTGGCGGCATCAGCCGGCGCACGGCGCCACGCAGTTCACCGGCGAACCTCAATCTACGGACATCCGTCTGCTTCTTTTACGGTTGTCCGTTGTTTCCCGTCCTCACAAAGCCGCGACCCTTCTTCACCCAGCCCGCCGTGTACTCGCCCAGCTCGTCGCCGGCTCGGGTGAATGCCTTCGACCTCGCCTCGTCCTTGCTGTCGATCCCGAGCGCCTGCTTCGCCTTGGTGCTGCTGATGGAGATGGTCTCGGCAGGCTGGCACGCAAGGAACTCCGCGAGCGCGGTCGCCACATCCGAGGTCACACCGACAGCATTCGCCTTCGGCATGCGGACCGGGTCCCGCAGTTCCCATCGGATGCCGGGCATCACCCGCTCCAGGCGTTCCCGTAGTCCGGGATGCCGGTGGATGACGTAGCCTCGCATCGCGACTGCGCGGTCAGCTTCCATCCGCCTGCACGAGCCCCGGCTGAGTGCCTGGTACACCACTGCGGCGACTTCGCTCTGGACGGCGTCTTCGAGCAGGTTCATAGGCGTGGGGAGGTCGATCCGGCCAGCCTGGGCTCGCAACGCGGCGGCGAGGTCTGCGTGCGACCGGTGCAGGACGCCGGCAAGAACGACCACATCGCAATGCTCGAATCCGTTCAGCGATGTCTCCTGCCCGAAGGTCAAGGCGCGCAGCTTCGGCTGCCGCACTGGGCTGCCGTCGGCGTGCTGCTCTCCGGTGTCGATCCACTCGTCTGGGTTCACTCCCCTCGCCCTCAGCGCCTTACGTACCGCATCGAGGTGGTCCGGGTCGCCCTTCATTCGGGGCTTGTAGGTGAACAAGAGCATGCCCCGCGAGGAGGCCCACTCCGCGGCGACGATGTCGGTCACCTCGGCGGCCACCGGGTTCGTCCCAGAGCGGCGCAGCTTCTCCATCACGCTCGCGTACCCGCCCGCTGACATGATCTGCGTGACCTGCACGTTGCTGTGTTCCTTCAGGGCCGCGGTGTCGAAGGTGGTCAGCTCCTGCAGCTCTGAGTCATGCGTGGACAGCAGCTTCACCGGGTGGCTGGCGTCGAGCACCAGCACGTTTCGGAGCAGGTGCGGGACGGCCTCGTCGATCCACAGCACGGCCTGGACGGAGCCTTCGGAGATTACGCGCAGGCTGTGTTGCGACACTTCCAAGAGCGCGGCCAGCGTGTTCTCGAAGCCACGTAGCCGCAGGCGCAGGATGGCCTCCCTGTCCTGCTGCAGTAGGGCTTGGTCGCGGTGAGGCAGCGCCACGCAGATTCCCGACGGGTCAGGCGATGTCCGCAGCGTGTCCAGAGCGCTCTCAATCGCCTGGAGGCACGCACCGAGGTAGCCAACCGACGGCAGTTCGTCTTGCTCCTGCCTCGCGGCACCAAGCGCCCGCCGCAGTTCCTGCACGTCGATGGCGCCTGATTCGCCGCGGAGCAGCGTCTCGTCCACGATCATGAGGGAGCGGTCCAACATCACCCCGCTTGGCGCGCGGTGCTGCCCGAAAAGGTCGAAGTCGGACCCGCTCCTCACCCGCGTATGCGTGACCAGCATGAACCGGCGGTCATCGTTCCCGGTGCTTGGAAGTCGTGCGCCTTCAACCGAGTGCTTCAACCCAAGCAGCTCCTCCGGGATGCCGCCGTCGATGAGGGACTGCTTCAGGACGCACAGCGCATCCACCTTCGACACGGCTGCCGAGACTGGGACCGCGTACCTGAGCCGATACAGGGCCAGGAAGAACGCTCGGATCGTGGAAGTCTTGCCCATCCCGGTCGGCAGCGCGTAGACGCAGCGCCCGAAGCGCTGGCGGGTCACGTAGTCGCACATGGTGTCCAGCAGCGTCTCCAACGCGGCCCTGTGCAGGTCTGAGACGATGTTCCCGTGGGCCTGCAGATCCGCGAGCAGGATGTCCCGCGCCGTCGTGCGCAACAGGTTCTCGTTGATGGCGGTCATTGGAGGCCGCCCAGAGCCGCGGCGAGGCGCTGGTGTTCGTCGCGGGCCTTCTGCGCCTCCTCGCGCTCCTTGCTCGCCAGCACCAGCCCCGCCCCGCCGAACGTCTCCGCCAGCCAAGCGCCCATGACTTCGACCACGCGCGGCGGCAGGTCCCGGTACACGCGCCTGCTGCGGCCCTCCTTGTGGTCCCAGTAGGTCCCCGCGTTCACGTCCGACAGTCCCCTCACGCGGCGCACCAGCTCGAACCGGAACCCGCGCTCCGACAGGAACCGGGTGGGCCGATCCTGCGCCAGCAGGTACATGGCGAGCGCGGTGCGGACCACCTTGTCCGCTGGGACCGCGCCGGCCAGCGTGGTCACCTGCTGGGCGGCCATGCGTTCATGCCGGACGCCTGGAGCCCCGGAGGCGTACCGCTCCACGATGCCCCTGCTGTGGCCCACAAGGGCCTCCCAGCGGGCCGAGAGGATGTCCCACAGCTCCGAGCCCTTGTTCTTCGCTTGGCGGGCCTTCACGCGCGCCACATAGGGGCGAAGCTCGTGGACGGTGATGGTGGTCTGGAGGGCGTCCCCGTGGCGGCGTAAGGCCTGCTTGTGGTGGACGCAGAGGTTGGAGAACCCGGCGGCCTCGTCGTGGCAGCCGAGTGCGTGACAGAACTTCATTGGGTACTACTCGTTTTTTTGTATCCGTACCTACGCACAGGCAGGCACGGAAGAGATTTTGACTGCGAGGCAGCGGCCGCCGCCGCCCCGGGGTCAAGCTGCTGCCGCAGCCTCGGCGGCGTTCCTCGTCCGCATGATGGTCTGGCGGCTGGTGTTGAACTCACGGGCGAGCGCCGCCACTGAGGCTCCGGCGACCAGCTTGGCCCTGACTTGCTCCACCTGCTGCCCCGTCAGCCTGGAGGGCCGGCCAATGGGCTTCCCTTCTGCCTTGGCGCGTGCCAAACCGGCCTGCGTGCGCTCGATCAGGAGGTCCCGCTCGAACTCCGCCACCGCCGACAGCACGCCCATCGTCAACTTGCCAGAGGAACTGGTGAGGTCCACCCCTCCTAGCTGCAGACAGGTGACCCGGACGCCCATGCCCGCCAGCGCCTCCACGGTGGCGCGCACGTCCATTGCATTGCGCCCCAGGCGATCCAGCTTCGTCACGACCAGCACGTCACCCTCCTCCAGCTTGTCCAACAGCCGGCAGAAGCCGGGCCGCTCGCTGGCGGCTACAGAGCCCGAGATGGTCTCCTCGATGGCCCGCTTGGAGTCCACGGTGAAGCCGGCGGCGGCAATCTCTTGGAGCTGGTTTTCGGTGGTCTGGTCCGTGGTGGACACGCGGCAGTAGGCGAAGACTCGGCTCATTCCTGAGCCTCCCCCGCCACGTACAAGCCCGCGACACTGCCGGCGCGCTCGGCTGCCTCCCGGTTCACGTAGCTCGCGACCTCGTACTCGTTGGGGGAGTCGCCACTCCGGCTGTCGTCGGTCGCCCACTCCAGCACCGCCCAGACTCCGGGGAGCTTGCGCGACTTTTCGCAGGCCATCTGCAGGGCTTCTTCGATGTCGTTGTAGTAATCGTTCAAGGTGTTCCTCACGCGTCCGAAAGGGAGGTCCGAATCCTGCGCCCTGTTCACAAATCTGTCAAGCTAGGTTGTGGACACTCTGCCACGGGGTGTCCGCATCCGGTCGTTTCTGGACAGCCACCCCTACATCAGGGCGGCGCACGAGTCCAGCGACAGATGCCCCCGAGCGTCCCCGGCGCGGTTGCTTCAATTCAAGAGGGGCCGGCGGGACACTGGATTCATGAAGCAATACCTGCTTCCTTTCCAGGATGCCGCCGAAGCAGTCACCGTGCGCGAGGAGCTGGCGCTCTCGAGCTTGTTGTCGGCCTTGGGGCGTGGTGCCGCGCTCGATGCGCGAAGTGCCACCCGTGGAGCGCCTCAAGCGGCCCGTGCTGGCGTGTTCCAGCGGACACTCAGCGACCGTCCGCCGAACTCAGTCGCGAGCGAGCCGGCGGGACTGCCGGTAGTACTCCCCATGCCTCCGGCACCTGGCTTTGGCCCACAGGCGGCGGGGGTAGCCGACAACTCCCGCCCTCGGGGTGACCACGGCGGCGGCCATGTTGATCGCGCGAGCGATGGTTGCGGGAGCTGGATCTTGCAGCGAATCGCCCCCGGGGAGGGGGGGGAACCGCGCACAGTCGATCATCGGACCCTTCTCAGATTTTTGCCCCGAACATTCCGGGGGTCTCCAGGATGTTGCAGGCATGCGGCCCGGCCGGCAGTTGCCGGGGCGCGATACGCAGATGCCTGCTACGATCCCGCGCTGAGGAGCCCTTGGCGAGCGCCGGGCGATGCGTCACAGGGACGCACAACAGCGAGACACATGGCAGGGTTCGAGTACAGAAGATGGTCCGTGCTTCGGAGGGCGAAGAAGCCCTTGCTGGACTTTCTCGTCGACGGCTTGAAGGCGTCCGGCTGCACCATCCTGACGACAAGCGACCCGTCGCACGCGCCTTTCCTGATCACCTACGAGACCCCGATTGGGGAGCGACAGGGCGTGCTCGCGTATGCCTTCTTCGCGAACTCCAAAGTGACGAAGAACCGGCCGGACGACGAGCACCGATTCCAGATCAAGTACGGCAGCGACACGAGTGCCGTGTTGCCGGTGGAGCGCGACCCTTCCCAGCTTCTGACCACGATCTTCGTCGGCATCGACACCGAGCGGAAGATCATGGTCGGCGCGGACCCAGTCCTGCACGATGGCACCCCCATGTTCATCAGCCTCGAGTTCAAACGCTCCCATGTGGCGCAGGTGCTGAAGGATGGCTGGCATGCGTGGGAGCGGGAGAGTAGCAGGCCCGATGGCGAGCCCGTCGAAGTGCTGGTCGGTGTGAAGCAGGAGAACGTGCTCGAGTTCATCAAGTTCGAGCGGCTCGCGCTTGGTCTCGACGCGGGGCACCGACAGCTTCTCGCGGAACAGCTCCTCGGCAACCCGATGTTGAGTGCGGCAACGAACGCGCCGCATGCGCTGACCTCTGAGCTGAACATGCCCGCCAATGCGGTGCTGGACCTGATCCAGAGCGCCAGCCGGCTCAAAATGGCGGTGCGGGGGTGGGTGGCTGAACGCCACTTGGAGGAACTCCTCCAACGCGTGCCGGGAGTCAAGGACTGCCGCCGGCTCGATGAAGAAGGCCGCCCCGACATCGAGTTGCGCTTCAAGGGCAGCCGGCCGCTGCTCGTCGAGTGCAAGAACGTGCTGCGCGTGACGGCAAAGGGCGGCGTGCCGCGCGTTGACTTTCAGCGAACACGAGCATCGAAGTCCGACCCGTGCTCGCGCTACTACCAACCCTCGGACTTCCACATCCTTGCCGCGTGCCTGCATTCGGTCACGGAGCAGTGGGAGTACCGCTTCATTCCCACGATGATCCTGCCACCGCATCTGAAGTGTGTCGGGCGCATCCAAAACAATCTGCGCGTTGACTCCGGCTGGTCTGCGGACCCAGTCGACGCCTTCACTGCGGTGACGTAGAACGACAATGACCAAGCAGTTTTCGGTCCTGAGCCTCTTCACCGGCGTTGGTGGCCTCGACTACGGCTTCGAGGCGGCGGGATTCCAGACCCGCGTCGCTTTGGAGTGGGACCACCAGTGCTGCGAGAGCCTGCGCGCCAGCCGCGAATGGCCCGTCATCGAGGATGACCTGCTCGCGACTCCCACCAAGCACATCCTGAAGGCTGGCGGCCTCAGGGTTGGCTCTGTCGACATGCTGATCGGCGGGCCGCCGTGCCAGCCCTTCTCCAAGAGCGGCTGGTGGAAGTCCGGCGACAGTCTGCGACTCGATGATCCCCGCGCCAGCACTCTCGCGGGGTACTTGCGGGTCCTTGAGGATGTTCGTCCCCGCGCGTTCCTGCTGGAGAACGTGGAGGGTCTCGCGTTCGGCGGCAAGGACGAGGGCCTGAGACTGCTTCTCGCCGCCGTGAAGCGAATCAACAAGACGGCGGACACGAATTACCAGCCTGTCGTGGTCACGCTGAACGCGGCGGACTACGGGGTGCCGCAGACCCGAACGCGCGTGTTCGTCATCGGCTCTCGGGATGGGCGCGTTTTCGTTCCGCCTCGGCCCACGCATCGGGACCCGGCAGATAGCATCGTGACCCCGGCCCTTACGGCCGGCATCAAAGCTGCGGGCGAGCCGTGGATGACCGCGTGGGACGCCATAGGGGGCATGAAGGAGCCGAAGGACGACACATTGCGGTTGACAGGGAAGTGGGCGGCGTTGCTACCCTCGATCCCGGAGGGCATGAACTACCTGTGGCACACCGACCGCATGGGAGGGGAGCCGCTGTTTGGGTGGCGCCGTCGGTACTGGAACTTCCTCCTCAAGCTCGCCAAGGACCGGCCCGCGTGGACGATCCAAGCACAGCCTGGTCCAGCAACAGGCCCCTTCCACTGGAAGAACCGGCGTCTCAGCGGGGACGAGCTTGCGAGGTTGCAGACGTTCCCGACTGACCTTCACATCACGGGCAGCAGGATCGAGGTGCAGAAGCAGGTCGGGAACGCGGTGCCGAGCCTACTCGCCGAGGTGCTGGCGAGGGCCTTGAGGGAGCAGTTCTTCGAGGCGCCACTACTCGGGGCTCCGGCGTTGTCCGTGAAGCGCAGAGCCAAGCGCCCGGCCCCCGAGCCCGTGGCACCCGTCCCCGCTGAGTACCTGAGTCTTGCGGGCGACCACGTGCCGCACCCGGGCACGGGGCGAGGCTACCTGTACGAGGCCGGCGAACTGCTGGAACCGGCGTAGCCAGCTCGGTGCGGCAGCTGGTCGTGCCCAGTCGCCGCTCAGGCCCGCCTCAGGTGCTTGCCGTCCCGTGCCGGGAGCGAGTCGGGATCGCGACGGGCATCACCAACTTCTGAAGCTCGGCGAGTTTTCTCCCGAACGGCTCTGGCCCGAAGATGTAATGGCGGTCCTGAATTGCCGTCGTGGTCCCATCGCTGTGCCCCGTGATTTCCTTCGACACCACCCCTTGATTGCGGCACTGCGTGATGAAGGTCTTGCGTAGCGTGTACGCGCCAGTCACCTGCTCGCCGACCTTCGTGGTGTACAGGCCCGCCACACGAAGCAGGTCGCTGAACAAGCTTCCGTTTGCCGTGTAGGGGTTCCCTTGCTTGATGCGCCAGGTCGGGAACAGTCGGTCGGCGCCCGCATCCTTCATCCGTTGAACGTACTCCGGGAAGCCAAGTCGGATCAGCTCAGGGGGGACAGGGATGCGTCGGGCCTCGCCAGTCTTGATGGTCTTGCGCACGCCCTTTCCGGCGGCGCTCTTCTCGTCAAGGTCCATGTACCAGTGGCCATCTACTTGACCGAAGTCCACCTGCGGATTCGCTTGGCACACCTCACGCGGGCGCGCTCCCGTCAGCAGCATGACGAGGGTGAACCAGTAGAGGGGCTCTTGGGTGGGGTGCGCTGCCACGGCGGCGAACGCCTCACCCTCGAAAAGGGTGCGCAACTCTTCGTCGCTGAGCGACCGCTGCTGATCCTCGTCCGCCGCCCGATTCCCGCTGTACTCGATCCCATCAACTGTCCGGGTCGGGAACCCCTCGTCGCCGTGGTCGCGCGCCGCAGCGGCCAAGAAGGTGCCGAGAGGCGCCCGGTAGTTGTCGTTGTAGGTCGTGGGGCTCATGACTCGTTCTGCGCCTTCGGAGAGGAGCGCCTCGATGGTCTCTCCCTTGTCAAACCGCCGGGCCCACTCGTTGGGGAGCTTGCAGATGTCCCGCAAGAAGTTCGTCACGGTGATCTGGCGCAACTCGGTGACCGGGAGGTCTCGTCCGACCATCTCCCCGAACAGCTGAAGGCAGCGCCGGACCTTCCGGGTGAACTCCGTCTCCCGTAACGTGGGCAGGTACTCGTCGATTACCTTCCCCAAGCTCAGAGCTGGCCCTGCCGCTTCATGGGGTGGAACCGCTGGCGCGGCTCGTAGGCCCTGCGGCCGTTCCGGCGGTAGAGGGGTGGGAACGTACTCGCCGCTGATGCGGTCACGGATGTCACGTAGCGCCAAGTTCCAGCCCTCGGTGGCCTTGAAGGCTGCCTCCTCCCATGCAGGGGACTCGGGCGCGACAGCGAGACCGATGGCCTGCATCAGGTCGCGGATGCGCCGCCGGCCCTCCTTGCCATCCGCGACTCGGCCCGTGGCGAGCGCGTGCGCCGATTCCTCGAACTGGTCCGCGCGGATCGACTCGTAGGCTTCCATCGCATAGTCATTCGGGCGGCTCTTGCGGACCTCCTCGTCTTCGTCGAGAACGTGAACGCGCACAGCCTCGGCGATGTACCGCTTGGCCTCCGGGGTGAGCTGCGCCGGCAGTGCCGGCACGGCCTGTTGCTGCTGCTTGATCTGTGCTCGGGCGGCCTCGAACTCGACTGCCACCTCGGCGCCCCGGAGCGCAGCGCGCGTGCGGGCAACCTCGATGTCGGGGGTGTTCAGGGATTCGCGGTACTCGGCGCGTCCAATGATGGGTTGCAGCTCGCGCGGCACGCGGCGCCTGTACCACCACATGCCGCCACGGCGTTCCGTGTGGGGGGGTCTCTTCACTTCTTGCACCTTCCGATTTTCTCCTGCTGTGGAGCAGGTTTGTGGAACAGTGCAATCCGTTGGAAGCCTTGATCGGCGCGGAATCCGCGTGGCTGTTGGATTCCTGAGGGATTTGGCGCGGCTGGCGGGGATCGAACCCACGACCCTTGGCTTCGGAGGCCAATACTCTATCCACTGAGCTACAGCCGCGTCGGTGCCATTGTACCGGGCCGGTGTCCCCGTCCGGGGGCCGGCGCCGTCTCACGTGCCCGCACCTTGCGCTTCCCGGCTCTTGCGCTGCGCCTCGAAGGCGGCGGCAACGAAGTCCACCAATGCCTTCACCCGCACCGAGGACCGGTGCTGCTGGCCGTACACGGCGTAGATGTCGGCGTCGGGGCTGTCCCAGTCCTGCAGCAGTTGCACGAGGCGCCCCGAGGCGAGGTAGCGCTCGACGTCCCATTGCGCGCGCAGCAGGATGCCGTGGCCCTCGAGCGCCCAGTTCATGGCGATGCCGCCGTCGTTGGTCGTGAGGTTGCCCCGGATCTTCACCGTTTCGGTCTGCTCACGGCCGCGCGGGCCGCGCCGCGGCGTGAAGCGCCACTGCCCGTACGCCTCGTCGCCCTGCCGGATGCCGATGCAGTTGTGCTTGACCAGCTCGCGCGGCGCCGCCGGCGTGCCGTGGCGCTTGAGGTAGGCGGGCGCGGCCACCACCACGCGCCGGTTGGGCGCGATGAAGCGCGCGATGCCGCGCGAATCCGGCGGATGCCCGAAGCGGAAGCACACGTCGTACACGTCGTCGGTGAGCGGCGGCGGGTTGACCGACAGCTGCAGCTGCACGTCCACCTGCGGATGCCTGCGCACGAACTGCGAGACCAGCGGCGCGATGTGGCTGCGCCCGAAGCCCAGCGTCGCATTCACCCGCAGCGACCCCTTCGGGGCCTGCGCCAGCCCCGAGAGCTGGTGCTCCATCTCCTCGATGTCGCCCAGGATCTTGCGTGCGTTCTCGAGGTAGATCTCGCCCTCGGTGGTCAGGCCCATGCGGCGGGTCGTGCGCAGGACCAGCGTGGCGCCCAGGCGCGCCTCGATCTGCGACAGCCGCTTGCTCACCGCCGGCGTGGTCAGGCCGAGTTCGCGCGCCGCCGCGGTGAGGCTGCCGCACTGGACCAGGGTGGAGAAGAAGCCGAGGTCGGCGGGTTGGATGGCCTTGCCCATGCAGCGGATTGTGCGGCCCGATTGTTGAATCCAGGGAAAGGCCGGCTTGCTTTGCGCGCCGTTCCTTGCCGCCGGACCTCCCTACAGTCTGCCTCGTACCCCCTTCCCGAGGAGACCACCCATGACCCATCGCTCCCTGCGCTTCGTCGCCGCGGCCGCCCTGCTGGCCGCCGCCGGCAGCGCCTCGGCCCAGGCCTGGCCTTCGAAAGCCGTCACCATCGTCGTGCCCTTCCCGGCCGGCGGCACCACCGACGTGCTGGCCCGCGCCATTTCCACCAGGCTCTCGGCCGCCATCGGCCAGCCGGTGCTGGTCGACAACAAGCCCGGCGCCGGCGCGACGCTGGGCGCGGCGCTGGTGGCCAAGGCCAACGACGGCGGCCACACGATCCTGATGGGCGCGGTGCACCACACAGTGGCGACCAGCGTCTACAAGAACCTGAGCTACAGCTTCGAAAAAGACTTCCAGCCGATCACGACCGTCGCCACCGTGCCCAACGTGCTGGTGGTCAGCGCCGGCGCGCCCTACCACAGCGTGAAGGAACTGGTCGCGGCCGCGAAGGCCAGGCCGGAGGCCCTGAGCTATGGTTCCAACGGCAACGGCACCGCGCAGCACATGATCGGCACGCAGTTCCAGATCGAAACCGCGAGCCGGCTGCTGCACGTGCCCTACAAGGGCAGCGCGCCGCTCACGACCGACCTGCTGGGCGGCCAGGTGAACCTGTCCTTCGACACCGTCACGCCGGTGCTGCCCTTCATCAAGGAAGGCAAGCTGAAAGCCCTGGCCGTGACCACCGCCACGCGCTCGCGCGCGCTGCCGAACGTGCCGACGCTGCAGGAGGCCGGCGTGCCGCACTTGGCGATCGGCACCTGGTTCGGGCTGCTGGCGCCGAACTCCGCGCCCAAGGCCGTCGTCGCCCGCCTCAACGCGGAGGTGGTGAAGATCATCCGCTCGCCGGAATTCCAGAAACAGATGGCCGACATCGGCGCCGAGCCGGTGGGCAACCAGCCCGAGGAGATGGGCCGGCAGATCCGCGAGGAAACCGCCAACTTCGCCGGGCTCGTGAAGGCCGGCAAGGTCAGCGTGGAGTGATGCAGGTGCAGGAACACGAAGCCGTCCTCGATCGCGAAGCCGCGGTCGCCGCGCTCACGCGACTGCTGTCGAAGTTCACTTCGTACATCGGCAAGCGCCTGCCCACCGACGTGACGCAAAAGCTCGGCGAGCTGCGCGAGAAGGAAGTGAACTTCCTCGCCAAGGAAGTCTACGAGTCGATGCGGCAGAACCAGGAAGCCGCCGACCAGCTCGATCGCCCGAGCTGCCAGGACACCGGCGTGATCCAGTACTTCCTGACCGCCGGCGCCAACTTCCCCCTGCTGGGCGAGCTGGAGGAGATCCTGCAGGGTGCGACGGTCGGGGCCACCAAGGAAGGCCCGCTGCGCCACAACGCGGTCGAGACCTTCGAGGAGAAGAACACCGGCACCAACACCGGCTCGAAGATCCCGTGGCTGGACTGGGAGATCGTGCCGCACAGCGACAGCGTGACGATCGAGGTCTACATGGCCGGCGGCGGCTGCACGCTGCCGGGCGCGGCCAAGGTGCTGATGCCGGGCCAGGGCTACGAGGGCGTGGCCGAGTTCGTGTTCGACGTGATCACCTCGCGCGGCGTGAATGCCTGCCCGCCGCTGCTGGTGGGCGTGGGCGTGTCCACCTCCGCGGAGACGGCCGCGCGGCTGTCGAAGAAGGCGATCCTGCGGCCCGTGACCTCGCGCAACGCCAACGACAAGGCGGCCCTGATGGAGGACCTGCTGGCCGAAGGCCTGAACGAACTGGGCCTGGGCCCGCAGGGCCTGACCGGCAACGCGAGCGTGATGGGCGTGAACATCGAGTCCTCCGCCCGCCATCCCTCCACCATCGGCGTGGCGGTGTCCACGGGCTGCTGGGCGCATCGCCGCGGCCGCATCCAGATCAACGCGGACCTGAGCTGGGCAGTCCTGTCCCACACCGGATTCAAGCTGTGAAGAAGACCCTGACCACCCCCATCAAGGACGAGGACCTCGAGTCGCTCAACGCCGGCGACGTCGTCTACCTCACCGGCACGCTGGTGACCTGCCGCGACGTGGCCCACCGCCGCCTGATCGAGCTGGGGCGCGAGCTGCCGGTGGACCTGCGCGGCGGCGCCATCTTCCACGCCGGCCCGATCGTGCGGCAGAAGGAGGACGGCGAGTACGAGATGGTCTCCATCGGCCCGACCACCAGCATGCGCATGGAGAAGTTCGAGAAGGAGTTCATCCGGCGCACCGGCGTGAAGCTGATCGTCGGCAAGGGCGGCATGGGCGCCGAGACGCAGGAAGGCTGCGTGGAGAACAAGGCGGTGCACGCCATCTTCCCGGGCGGCTGCGCCGTGCTCGCGGCGACGAAGGTGGAGAAGATCGAGGCGGCGGAGTGGAAGGACCTGGGCATGCCCGAGACCCTGTGGGTCAACCGCGTGAAGGACTTCGGGCCGCTGATCATCTCGATCGACACCAAGGGGCGCAACCTCATCGAGGAGAACAAGGCCGTCTTCAACGCGAAGAAGAAGCCGATCCTCGAGCGCATCAACCAGCAGGTGCGCTTCATCAAGTGAGCGGCGGCCCCGGGCGGGGCGGGGCGGTTCAGCCCTGCCCGAGCCCGATCGGCGAGGGGGCCTGCTGCACGATGCGGTCGAACAGTTCCTCGTAGATCGGCTCGCGGCCGCCGGCCGCCAGCGGGTCGCGCGCCGCGGCGAAGGCGGCATCGAGTTCGGCGTGCTGCGCGGGGGTCAACACCCGCGCGGCCTGCGGCAGCAGGTGGGTCTCCTCGACCTGCATGTGCTGCAGGTACAGCCGCACGTACTCCTGCAAGGCGGCGACGAAGCCGGCGCGGCGCGCCTCGCCGAGGAATTCCCAGCCCACCAGCATGTGCTGCAGCTCGCGCACGCGGTGCTCGCCCGCGGCGTGGTCCGCCTCCAGCTTCTCGATCACCGGCTGCAGGTCGGGCGCTGCGCGCAGCAGCATGGGGAACAGCAGGCTCGATTCGTTCGGGTGGTGGCGCCGCTCGGGAAACTCGTCCAGGTAGAACAGCATGGCGCGCGCCGTCTCGAAGAAGCGCGTGCGCTGTTCGCCCGGCCCCTTCTCGGCGAGCAGGCGCAGCGAGCGCAGCAGGGCCGAGACGGCGGCGTGTTCCTCGCGGATGATGCTGAGAGCGGATGCGCCGGGCATGGTGGGGACCTCCGGCACGAAGCGTCGGGCAGATGGCCCCAGGAGGGGCTGACGCAGGTCAAGCGCGCGCCCCGCGCGGCTTCACGCCCGGCAGCATACCCGATGGCCGGCGGACTCCGGGCCGGCCGATATAATCGCCGGTTCATCAAAGAACGCCGTCAACGAGAAAGATCATGAGCGACAGCACGCTGGAAGACGCCCACACAGGCCCGATCAAGACGCCCAAGCAACTGCTGGTCACGGTGCTGTTTGCCTTCATCGTCCCGGTGTTCATCATCATCGCGCTGGTCGCGTTCGTGGTGTCCGACAACAAGCCCGCCGGCAGCAGGGATGCCGAGAGGCACGCCCTCGGCGGCGTGACGGCGCAGGACATCGAGCGCGGCGTCGCGGAGCGCCTGCGCAAGGTGGGCACCGTGGAGATCCGCGATGCCAACCGGCCGCTGCGCGCGGGCGAGGACGTGTTCAAGGCCCAGTGCACGGCCTGCCACAGCACCGGCGCCGCCGGCGCGCCCAAGTTCGGCGATGCGGCCGCCTGGGCGGCGCGCATCAAGACCGGCTTCGACGCGCTGGTGACCTCCGCCACCAAGGGCAAGGGCGCGATGCCGCCCCAGGCCGGCGGCGATTTCACGGATGTGGAAGTCGCGCGCGCCGTCGCCTACATGGCCAACGCCGCGGGCGCCAAGTTCGCCGAGCCGGCCGCCCCGGCCGCGCCCGCCGCGGGCGCGACCGCCGCCGCACCGGCGGCTGCCGCTGCTCCGGCGCCGGCCGCTCCCGCTGCGCCCGCCGCCGCTGCTGCACCGGCAGCCGCGCCTGCCGCTGTCGCCGCGGCCACTGCCGCCGCGCCGGCTCCTGCCGCGGCACCCGCGGCTGCTGCCGGCGGCAACGGCAAGGCGCTCTACGACACGACGTGCGCCGTCTGCCATGGGGCCGGGATCGCCGGTGCGCCGAAGTTCGGCGACAAGGCCGCCTGGGCGCCGCGCATCGCGCAGGGCCTGCCGGCGCTGGAGGCCAACGCCATCAAGGGCAAGAATGCGATGCCTCCCAAGGGCGGCAGCGCGGCCCCCGACGCGGACGTGAAGGCCGCCGTCGAATACATGGTCAACGCATCGAAGTAAGAGGCGCGCGACGCGCGCAGCGCTCCCCAAGAGGCGCGCGACGCGCGCGACGCATCAGGGAAGCCGGCCTCGCGCCGGCTTCGCCGTTTCAGCCGCGTTGCAGCGCCGCCGGACTGGCCACGTAGCCGAAGCGCGCCGCCAGGTCGCCGGCGCGAACGTCCTCGGGCACCCAGCGTCCGGCTTCCACGGCTTCCGAAGCGCGCTCCATGTCCTGGGTGTGCACCAGGCCGAAGCCGCGGTCCGTTTCGAGGTAGAGCCGTCCTTCCTCGTCGAGGAGGCAGCCCTGCACCTGCGCCGGCACGCCGGTGTGGCTGGTCACCGCGTCCGCGCTGTACACGCGCCAGATCCACGGCGTGGCCTGCAGTTCCACGTACACGCGCTGGGGGCCGTTCTGGAAGAACCACTGGCCCTGCGCGTCGTGGTCGTAGTTGCGGTGGATGAAGTCGATCAGCTTCTCGTGCCGCAGCAGCGAGCCCTTGGCCTGCGGGAAGGCCCCGGCGGCCTGCACGCGGTCGTCGCGCATGTACCAGTTGCCGCGGTCGTCCAGCCCCAGCCAGCCGTAGCAGTGCGGCACGTTGGGCCACTTGGCCATGGCCTGGCGAACGATGTCGTCCATGGCCCATTATCCGGCGTGCCCGCCCCGCGCGGGTTCAGCGCAGGAACGCGTCGTAGCCCGTCTTCAGGATCAGCGCGCCCACCACCAGGATGAACACGGCGCGCACGAAAGAGGCGCCATGCTTGAGTGCCAGGTGCGTGCCCAGCAGGCTGCCGCAGATGTTGGCGATGGCCAGCGAGAGCGCGTAGTGCCACCAGACGTGCCCCTTGAGCGCGAACAGCACCAGGGCGGCGAGGTTGGTGGCCGCGTTCAGGACCTTGGCGGCGGCCGAGGCGTTCAGGAAGTCGTAGCCCAGCACGCGCACGAACAGGAACACGAAGAAGCTGCCGGTGCCGGGGCCGAAGAAACCGTCGTAGAAGCCCAGCGCCAGCCCGATGGCGCAGGCGGCGAGCGTCTGCGCCCGGCCGGCGAGCCGGGGCAGGTGCTCGCGCCCGAGGTCCTTGCGCACCAGGGTGTAGAGCAGCACGGCCAGCAGGATCACCGGCAGCAGCTTGCGCAGGAAGTCCGCCGGCACGACGGTGACGGCCCAGGCGCCCACGAAGCCGCCGCCAAAGCCTGCCGCCGCGGCCGGCAGCAGCGAGCGCACATCGGCCTGCACGCGGCGGCTGTACTGCACGGCGGCGATGGCCGTGCCCCAGATCGAGGCGCTCTTGTTGGTGCCGAACAGGGTGGCGGGATGCACGCCGGGGAACACGGCAAACAGCGACGGCACCAGGATGAGGCCGCCGCCTCCCACGATCGCGTCGACGAACCCGGCCAGCACCGAGGCCAGCGACACCAGCAGCAATTCCATCGCGCGGGATTGTGGCAGGCGGCTGCACCCGGGCCTTGCGAATGGCTGAGCCCCAAAAAAGAAAGGCGCCGCGGTGCGCGGCGCCTTTGAGTCGGGCCGCCCCCGTTCGGTGGGGGCCCGGCGATATTCGATCTTGTTGGGGGTTTGTCTCCTCGGTCCCTCGTCCTGTTGCACCCGCCTGGGGCGCAACGCGAGTGCACGGACTGTACCTTGCTGCCCAACCGCAGTGCATCCGGGATTTCCCGGCTCGGCGTTGTGGTATAGGAGGAGTTTGACCCAACGCAAGCTGTGGGCCCCGCACGGCCCTCGCGTTCAGTGGTGCAGCGCGTCCTGCTGCACCCACTCGGCGGCCTTCTCCGCCATCATCAGGATCGGCGAGTTGGTGTTGCCGCTGGTGATGGTGGGCATCGCGCCGCCGTCCACCACGCGCAGGCCGACGATGCCGCGCACGCGCATGCGCGCATCCAGCACCGCCATCGGGTCGCCGTCCGCGCCCATGGCGGTCGTGCCCACCGGGTGGAAGATGGTGGTGGCGATGTCGCCGGCCAGCCGCGCCAGCTCCTCGTCGCTCTGGTACTGCACGCCGGGGCGCCACTCCTGGGGCTTGAATTCCGCCAGCGCGGGCTGCGCGGCGATGCGCCGCGTGACGCGCAGCGAATCGGCCGCCACCTTGCGGTCGGCGTCCGTGCTGAGGTAGTTGGGCGCGATGGCGGGCGCGTCCTGGAAGCGGTTGCTGCGGATGCGCACCCAGCCGCGGCTGGTGGGGTTGAGGTTGCAGACGCTGGCCGTGAAGGCGTTGAAGCCGTGCAGCGGCTCGCCGAAGGCGTCCAGGCTCAGCGGCTGCACGTGGTATTCGATGTTCGGGTAGGGGTGCTCCGGCGAGCTGCGCGTGAAGGCGCCGAGCTGCGAGGGCGCCATGCTCATGGGCCCGCTGCGCTTGAGCGCGTATTCCATGCCGATCTTCAGCTTGCCCCACCAGCTGTTGGCCAGCGTGTTGAGCGTGCTCACGCCATCGACCTTGAAGACGGCGCGGATCTGCAGGTGGTCCTGCAGGTTCTCGCCGACGCCCGGCAGGTCCCGCACCACGGGGATGCCGTGTTCGCGCAGCAGGCCGGCCGGCCCGATGCCGGAGAGCTGCAGGATCTGCGGCGAGCCGATGCTGCCCGCGCACAGCAGCACCTCGCGCGCCGCCAGTGCGGTCTCCAGGCCCTGGCCGGTCCAGGCCTCGGCGCCGGTGCAGCGCGTGGCGCCGTCGGGCAGCGTCTCGAACAGCAGCCGCGACACCTGCGCGTGGGTCCACAGCTCGAAGTTCGGGCGGCCGTAGCACGCGGGGCGCAGGAAGGCCTTGGCGGTGTTCCAGCGCCAGCCGTTCTTCTGGTTCACCTGGAAGTAGCCCACGCCTTCGTTGCTGCCCCGGTTGAAGTCCTCGCTGTGCGGGATGCCGGCCTCCTGCGCCGCCTTGGCGAAGGCGTCGAGCACGTCCCAGCGCAGGCGCTGCTTTTCCACCCGCCATTCGCCGCCGCTGCCGTGCGCGGCGTCGGCGCCCTTGTAGTAGTCCTCGTGCTTCTTGAAGTAGGGCAGGCAGTGCTCCCAGCCCCAGTCCGCGTCGCCCAGGCGCTGCGCCCAGCCGTCGTAGTCGCGCGCCTGCCCGCGCATGTAGATCATGCCGTTGATGGAGGAGCAGCCGCCGAGCGTCTTGCCGCGCGGATAGCGCAGCTTGCGGCCGTTCAGGCCCGCGTCGGGCTCGGTGTAGTACAGCCAGTCGGTGCGTTCGTTGCCGATGCAATAGAGGTAGCCGACCGGAATGTGGATCCAGTGGTAGTCGTCCCGCCGCCCGGCCTCGATCAGCAGCACGCGCTTCTTCGGATCGGCACTGAGCCGATTGGCGAGCAGGCACCCGGCCGTGCCCGCACCGATGATGACGTAATCGAAGCTGTTGTCGCTCACGGTGTCCTCCTCTCCTCACTCGCGCGTTGCTGTGCGGTCGTCAAAACCGGACAGCCGGACGCAGAGGACGCAAAGGGTACGCAGAGGACGCAAAGGGTACGCAGAGGACGCAAAAGAAAACCTTCAAGATTTTCTTTGTCTTCTTTGCGTCCTCTGCGTACCCTTCGCGTCCTCTGCGTCCGGTATCTGGTTTTCCCTCGGCCCGTTACTTCGACGTAGGCATCACGAACTCCGCGCCTTTCGAGATGCTTTCCGGCCAGCGCTGCATGATCGACTTCTGCTTGGTGTAGAAGCGCACGCCTTCCTCGCCGTAGGCGTGCATGTCGCCGAACAGGCTCTTCTTCCAGCCGCCGAAGCCGTGCCACGCCATCGGCACCGGGATCGGCACGTTGATGCCCACCATGCCCACCTGCACCCGGCGGCTGAACTCGCGCGCCACGTTGCCGTCGCGGGTGAAGCACGCCACGCCGTTGCCGTAGTCGTGCGCGTTGATCACGTCCACGGCTTCCTTCAGGTCCTTCACGCGCATGCATCCGAGCACGGGCCCGAAGATTTCCTCGCGGTAGATCTTCATGTCCGGCTTGACGTCGTCGAACAGCGTGCCGCCCAGCCAGAAGCCGTTGTCGCAGCCCGCGCCGGCCGCCTTGCCCTGGAACTTGCGGCCGTCCACGACCAGCTTCGCGCCTTCGGTCTCGCCCTGCGCGATGTAGCCCGCGATGCGCTGGTGCGCCACCGAGCTGACGATCGGGCCCATCTCCGCATCCAGCTCCGTGCCGTTCTTGATCTTCAGCGCCTGGGTGCGCTCGGCGAGCTTGTCCGTGATCCGGTCGGCGGCCTCGCCGACCAGGATGCCCACCGAGATCGCCATGCAGCGCTCGCCGGCGGAACCGAAGGCGGAGCCGATCAGGGCATCGACGGCCTGGTCCATGTCGGCGTCGGGCATGACCACCATGTGGTTCTTGGCCCCGCCCAGCGCCTGCACGCGCTTGCCGTGCCTGGCGCCGGTTTCGTAGATCTTCTGCGCGATGGTCGTCGAGCCGACAAAGGAGATCGCCTTCACGTCGGGGTGCTCCAGCAGCGCGTCGACCGCGTCCTTGTCGCCCTGGACCACGTTGAACACGCCGTCCGGCAGGCCCGCTTCCTTCAGCAGTTCGGCCATGCGGATCGAGGGCGTGGGATCGAGCGGGCTGGGCTTGAGGATGAAGCTGTTGCCGGCGGCGATCGCCACCGGGAACATCCACATCGGCACCATCACAGGGAAGTTGAAGGGCGTGATGCCCGCCACCACGCCCAGGGGCTGGCGCATCGTCCAGTTGTCGATGCCGGTGGAGACCTGGTCGGTGTAATCGCCCTTCAGGAGCTGCGGGATGCCGCAGGCGAATTCGACGATCTCGATGCCGCGCGTGACCTCTCCTTGCGCATCGGTGAACACCTTGCCGTGTTCGGCGGTGATCATGCGCGCCAGTTCGTCGCGGTTCTTGTTCAGGAGCTCCAGGAAGCGGAACAGCACGCGCGCGCGGCGCAGCGGCGGCGTGTCCGCCCAGGCGGGGAAGGCGGCCTGCGCCGCGGCGACGGCCTGCGCCACTTCGGCGCTGTTGGCCAGTGCCACCCGGCCGCTGACCTGGCCGAGGGCCGGATTGAACACGTCGGCGCGGCGGCCGCTCTGGCCGGGGGCCAGCTTGCCGCCGATCCAGTGTTCGATCGAGGCGAGCGTGGCGGCGGGACGGTTCTTGTCGGGTGCGTTCATGGGCTGGGGTTCTCGCTGGGGTGACAGGCCAGTCTAGGGCCGCGGGGGCGGTTTGGAAAGGCGCGCCTGCCGATCAGATTGTTTGCCAAAATGAACAATGTGACCGCCGCCACCGCTCCCGCCTTCGCCGACCTGCACCTGCTGACGGTGCTGGCCGAAACCCGCAGCTACACCCAGGCGGCGCGCCGGCTCGGTATCTCGAAAGCCTCGGTCAGCGGCCGCATCGCGGAACTCGAGCGCGTGGCGGGCGTGCCGCTGGTGCGCCGGACCACGCGCTCGGTGGGGCTCACGCAGGCCGGCCAGCAACTGGTGGACGAGACGCGCGGCGCCTTCGAGCGCATCGCGCAGAGCTTCGACGGCATCCGCGACCTGGCGGGCTCGCCGCGCGGCCTGCTGCGCGTGAGCGCGCCGGTGGCGCTGGGCCGCCAGCACGTGGCGCCCATCCTGCCGGCCTTCCTGCGCCAGTATCCCGAGATCCGGCTGGACCTCGATCTCAGCGACCGCTTCGTCAACCTGGCGCAGGAGGGCTTCGACGTCGCGATCCGGCACACGCAGGCACCGCCCGAGACGCACGTGGCGTGGCAGCTGTGCCCCTCGCGCTCGCTGCTGGTCGCCAGCCCCGAGTACCTGCGGCGGCACGGCACGCCCCGCCATCCGTCGGAGCTGGCGCAGCATGCCTGCCTGGCCTACCTGCGCCAGGGCGGCCACCAGGCGTGGTCCTTCGAGCGCGGCACGGGCCGCAAGGCGGAGCGCGTGGTCGTCAACGTGGAAGGGCCGTTCCGTGCCAACAACAGCGAGGTGCTGCGCGACGCCGTGCTGGCCGCATCGGGCATCGCGCTGCTGCCGGACTTCAGCGCGGCGGCGCACCTGGGGCCGCGGCAGCTCGTGCCGCTGCTGGCGGAGTGGCGACCGCTCGGTTTCTTCGGCGACGCGATCTATGCGATCCGCCCTTGGTCGCCGCAGGTGCCGCGGGCGGTGCAGTGCCTGGTGGAGCACCTGCGGCAGTCGCTCAAGGGCGGGTTTGCGGTTTCGTAGGCTGGTGCTGAGCCGCGAAGCGCGCGAAGCCCAGCGATGCGCGAAAGCGCTGGGCTTCCGGCGCTTCGCGCGTCAGCACCAGCCTACGAATCCCACCCCTGCGGAACCTGCACCGGCAGCGCCAACAGGATCTGCGCCATCCCCTTGCCCAACGGGTCATTTCGCAGCGACGCCATCCCGCCGCCATCGAGCGCCTGCGTGCACACGAAGTTCATCGCGTGCAGCCCCGGCAGGTCGAAGCGGCGGACCTCGCCGGCCACGAGGTGCGCCAGCCACTCCTTCACCCGCTCCTCGGTGAGCTGCGCGCGCAGCCACGGCAGCCACTCGGGCCGCCGCGCGATCACGCCGATGTTCGAGACGTCGCCCTTGTCGCCGCTGCGGGCCCAGGCGAGCTGCACCAGCGGCACTTCGATGCAGGGCGATGCGGGAAGGGCTGCACCGACGGCCTCGACTTCGTCCGGTGCCGGCACCGGCGCCTGCCCCGAGGGAATCGCCACTGGCAGCGTCTCGCCATCGACCTGCACGCGCGGCGCGACCTGCGACTTCTCGACGAAGAAGGCGACCTGCCGGATGCAGGGCGAGGGGCTCGGCCGGCCGCCCGCGCCCGTCGTCCCCGGCGACCAGCTGGTGCCCGCCGGCGCGATCTCGCGCGCGAACAGTTCCAGGGCCTCCTTGCGGCTGTGCATCACTGCAACCTGCAGCACCGCCTCTCGAACCGCACCGGTGCGCGCGCGCGGACCGAAGTTGGGGATCTCCGAACCCAGCACCTCGATGCGCGTACGCGTGTAGTCGGGCCAGCCGCGCGCGGCGAACAGCTCGCGGGTGCGTTGCAGGATCGCCTCGCCGGTGCGCTGCGCCTTGCGCGCGGCAGCGATGCCGACGATCGTGAGCTGGCCGGTGCAGCGCCAGCCGTCCATCGCGGTGGCCGACACCTTGTAGTGCGGCCCGGGCGCGCTGCCGCGTGCGCCGCTCACCCGCACGCGGTGCTCGCCGATCGCTTCCAGCCGGACCTGCGTGAAATCGCAAGTCACATCCGGCAGCAGGTAGCGCCGCGGATCGCCGATCTCGTACAGGACCTGCTCGGCGACGACCGCAGGCGCGACCAGCCCGCCCGTGCCCGGCGGCTTGGTCACGACGAAGCTGCCGTCGGCGTGGCATTCCAGCACCGGATAGCCGATGTGCGCCCAGTCCGGCACCGCTTCCCAGTCCGTGTGCAGCCCGCCCGTCGCCTGGCAGCCGCATTCGATGATGTGGCCGGCAAGGCTGCCCTGCGCGAGGCGGGCGTAGTCGTCCTGCGCCCAGCCGAAGGCATGCATCAGCGCCCCCAGGGTCACGGCGCTGTCGACGCAGCGGCCGGTGATCACGACCTGCGCGCCGGCATCGAGCGCCGCGCGGATCGGCAGCGCCCCGAGATACGCGTTGGCCGTGAGCAGCTTGCCCGCGGGCGGCTGCGGCGCGAGCGGCAGCACGTCGTCGCCGGTGACCACGGCGATGCGAATGCTCACCCCCTGTTCGGCGGCGACGGCGCGCAGGGCCTCGGCGCAGGCTTGCGGGTTCACGCCGCCCGCATTGCTGATGACGCGGATGCCGCGCCGTGCCACCTCGGGCAGGATCTCCTTCATCGTGACCTGCACGAAATCGGTGGCGTAGCCCAGTTCGGGATTCCTGCCCCGCGCCGCGGCCAGGATCGACATGGTCAGCTCGGCGAGGTAGTCGAACACCAGGAAATCCACCTCGCCGCGCTCGACCAGTTGCGGCGCGCCAACGCTGCTGTCCCCCCAGAAGCCGGAGGCGCCCCCGATGCGCACGACATCCCTGGCCATGGCCTTCTCCTTGAGCGACTGTCGCTCTTATACCGCCGCCGCGCCCCACGGCGCGCGGCTCTGCCGTTAGGATGGACAGTTCCCATGGCGACGACCGACCTCACGCCCCGCTTCGACCAAGCGCCCGCGGCGCAGGGCCATGGCGTGCGCCTGCTCGGCGAATGGACCGCCGCGCAGTTCGGCCGCCCGAACGTCTACCGCGACGTGCTGCGCGGCCTGCCGCGCGGGCACGGCAAGCATGGGTGGGACCTGCGCGAGGTCGACCTGCTGGACCACGTGGGGGCCCAGGTGCTGTGGGACCACTGGGGCCACAAGTGGCCCGAGCAGCTCGAAGTGCTGCCGCCGCAGCGTGCCGTGCTCGACCGGGTGGCCGAGTTCACGCGCGCGCGGCCCCGGCGCAAGCGCACGGGCCTGAAGGACCTCTATCTCGGTTTCGGCGCGCTGCTGCTGCGCGCGTTCGACCACCTGAAGGGCTTCGTGCAGCTCATCGGGCAACTGACGATCGACCTGCGCGAACTGGTGCGGGCGCCGCACCAGGCGCCCTGGCGCGATTTCTCCGGCCACCTTTACCGCATCGGCGCGACGGCGCTGCCGATCACCGCGCTGGTCGGCGGCCTGATCGGCGTGGTGCTGGCCTACCTCACGGCGCAGCAACTGCGGCAGTTCGGCGCCGATGCGTACATCGTCGACATCCTGGGCATCGCGCTGGTGCGCGAGCTCGGGCCCATGCTGGGCGCGATCCTGATCGCCGGGCGTTCCGGCTCCGCGATCACGGCGCAGATCGGCGTCATGCGCGTCACGGACGAACTCGATGCGATGCGCGTGATGGGCATCTCGCACACCTACCGGCTGGTGATGCCGCGCGCGATGGCGCTGTCCATCGCGATGCCGCTGATCAGCGGCTGGACCACGATCGCCGGCCTGATCGGCGGCATGATCGCGGCCGACCTGTCGCTGGGCATCAGCCCGCTGTTCTTCCTGCGGGCGCTGCCGGACGCCGTGCGGGTGTCCAACCTGGTGCTGGGCATGTCGAAGTCGGTGGTGTTCGGCATCCTCATCGCCCTCATCGGCTGCCACTTCGGGCTGCGCGTGCAGCCCAATACACAGAGCCTGGGGCAGGGCACCACGGCGTCGGTGGTGACTGCGATCACGGTGGTGATCCTGGTGGACGCGCTGTTCGCGATCCTGTTCAGCAACGTGGGGATCTGATGGAGCCCGTCGCGCCGCAACGCCCCCACAGCACGGAGCCCGTGGTGGACATCCGCAAGCTGTGGTCCGTCTTCGAGATGCCGGACCGCCGGCTGGTGATCCACAAGGACCTGGACCTGACGGTGCATCGCGGCGAGGTGCTGTCCATCGTCGGCGGCTCGGGTTCGGGCAAGACCGTGCTGCTGCGCCAGATCCTCGGGCTCGAGCAGCCGCACAAGGGCCACGTGCGCATCATGGGCAAGGAGGTCGGCGCGCTGTCCGGCCACGGCGCCTCCAGCCGCATCGGCATGCTGTTCCAGCACGGCGCGCTGTTTTCGGCCTTCACGGTGCTGGAGAACATCGCCTTCCCCCTGCGCGAGCTCAAGACGCTGCCGCACAAGCTGATCGTCGAGGCGGCCCTCGTGAAGCTGCAGATGGTGGGCCTGAAACCCGCCGATGCGGACAAGAAGCCGTCCGAACTGTCCGGCGGCATGATCAAGCGGGCCGCGCTCGCCCGCGCCCTGATCATGGATCCGCCGCTGCTGCTGCTCGACGAGCCCACGGCGGGCCTGGACCCCGACAGCTCCGACGGCTTCGTCAACCTGCTGCGCTCGCTGCACCGCGACCTGGCGCTGACGGTCATCATGGTCACGCACGACCTCGACACGCTGTTCGAACTGTCCACCCGCATCGCGGTGCTGGCCGACCAGCGCGTGATCGTCAACGACAGGCCGCGGGAGGTGATCGCCTTCCGCCATCCCTTCGTGGAGGACTTCTTCCTGGGCGAACGCGGCCAGCGCGCGATGGAACTGCTGCGCGAGTACCCGTTCGCGATCTGATCAAGGTAAAAAGCACACATGGAAAACAAGGCCCACGCCATGGCCGCCGGCATCTTCGTGGCGCTGCTCACCGCGCTGGTGCTGGGGCTCGCGTCCTGGCTGACGCGCGAGACCGGGGTGCGCGACACCTACGAGATCTCCACCCGCGAGACCGTGACCGGCCTGCAGGAGCAGGCGCCGGTGCGCTTCCGCGGCGTCGACGTCGGCAAGGTCCGGCGCATCGGCTTCGATCCGAAGGCGACCGGCAACGTGCTGGTGCGGCTGGAGGTCGACCGCGACACGCCGCTCACGCGCGACACCTTCGCCACGCTGAGCTACCAGGGCGTGACCGGGCTCGCGTTCATCCAGCTGTCGGACCACGGCAAGCAGGCGCCCAAGCTGGTGCCCGACGACGACAACCCGCCGCGCATCCCGCTGGAGCCGGGGCTGCTGTCCCGGCTGGAGGAAAAGGGCGAAGTGATCCTCGAGCGCGTGGGGGAAGTGACGCAGCGCGTGAACACGCTGCTGGGCGACCCGAACCAGAAGCGCATCGCCGACGCGCTGGAGAACATCAGCCAGGCGGCGGGCACCACCAACCAGCTCGCCCACCGCATCGACAACACCGTGACGCAGCGGCTCGACCCCGCCATCGCGCAGGCCACCGTCACCCTGCGCGGCGTGCAGGCCACCGTCGACCGCTTCCGCGTGACGGCGGACCAGGTCAGTTCCGCGGCCGCGCAGTTCGGCCAGACGGCGCAGAAGATCAACGCGCCGGGCGGCCCGCTGGACCGCATCAGCGATGGGACCGACGCGCTCTCGCACGTGGTCGAGACCTTCAGCGCCACCACCCTGCCGCGCCTGAATCGCGCGACCGAGGAAACCACCAGCACGGTGCGCAGCCTGCGCCGCGCGATCAACGAGCTGACGGAAAATCCACAGATGCTGATCTACGGAGAAGGGACGCCGCAACCCGGCCCCGGCGAGTCGGGCTTCCAGGTGCCGGGGGCGCGGCGATGAGGCGGCGCACCCTGCTGTCCCTCTCCGCGCTGGCGCTGGCCGGCTGCAGCGCGCTACCCAGCAAGCCGCAGCGCCAGACCATGTACGACTTCGGCCCGGACGCCGCGGCGCCCGCGAGCGCGACCGCGCCGGCGCGCGCCGCGCTGATCCTGCCCGACGTGGAAGTCAGCGGCATCCTGGAAACGCCGGCCCTCCTGTACCGCCTCGGCTACGAGGACCCGAACCAGCTGCGCCCCTATGCCTTCGCGCGCTGGAGCGCCCCGCCCGGCCAGTTGCTGCGGCAGCGCCTGCGCGACGTGCTGGGCCGCGACCGCCCGGTGCTCGATTCGGCCGCCGGCGCGGCACTGGCCCGCCGCGGCGGCACGCCACCCCCGGTGCTGCGCGTGGAACTGGAGGAATTCAGCCAGCTGTTCGAATCGCCGACGGCGAGCCAGGGGGTGCTGCGCCTGCGCTGCACCCTGCTGGACAACACCTCGGGCGGCGAGCGGCTGCTGGCGCAGCGCAATTTCAACGTGCAGCGCCCGGCACCGAGCGCCGACGCGCCCGGCGGCGTGCGCGCGCTGGCGGCGGCCACCGACGCGGCGGCGCAGGACATCGCCGCCTGGCTGCAGCAGCGCTGAGCGGCATGGCCACTCCCACGCTGGAGGAGCAGATGCGCAGCGCCGGCCTCGAGGTGCTGGGCCCCTGCGAGCGCCTCTCGGGCTGGCCCGAGCTCATGGAACACAGCGTGCTGCTGCAGGACTTCTCGCCGGCCGAAGTCGACGTGCTGGGTTCGCTCATGGTCCACGTGCGCGCCCAGCCGGCGCAGATGCTGATCGTGGAGGGCGACGCCAACGACTGGATGATGCTGCTGCTGCGCGGCACCGTGGACGTGGGCAAGCGCATCGGCCCGGAGGCGGATCGCGAGATCCGCGGCGACAACACGCGGCTGGCGGTGCTGCGGCCCGGCACGGTGCTGGGCGAGATGTCGATGTTCGACGGCGAGCCGCGCTACGCGAGCTGCTGGGCGCTGTCGGAGGTGGAGGCGGCGGTGCTCGATCGCGCCGGCGTCGAGCGGCTGATCCGCGCGCGCCCCGACATCGGCGCCAAGCTGCTGGTGAAGCTCACGCAGCTGCTCGCGCAGCGCCTGCGCAACACGAGCAGCCAGCTGGTGAAGGTCCTGCGCCAGCACGTAGGGTAGGCTGGCGGTGAGCCGCGCCAGCGCGAACCCCAGCGCCTGCGCAAACCGATGCAGAGAGGAGAAGATCATGTTCCACGCCCTGGTCCTCGAGAAGAACCCCGAATTCGGCGCCTCCGTGCGCGAGGTGGACGACAGCTTCCTGCCCGAGGGCGACGTCACGGTCGCCATCGAGTACTCCACGCTCAACTACAAGGACGCCCTGGCGATCACCAACCGCTCGCCGGTGGTGCGCAGCTGGCCCATGGTGGCCGGCATCGACGGCTCGGGCAGCGTCGTCGAGAGCAGCAGCCCGCACTGGAAGCCCGGCGACGCGGTGGTGCTCGATGGCTTCGGCGTCGGCGAGACGCACCGCGGCTGCCTGGCCGGCAAGGCACGCCTGAAGGGCGAGTGGCTGGTGCGCCGGCCGTCCGCGTTCAACGCGCGGCAGGCGATGGCGATCGGCACCGCCGGCTACACGGCGATGCTGTGCGTGCTGGCGCTGGAGCGCCACGGCCTGCGCCCGGGCGACGGCGAAGTGCTGGTCACCGGCGCCACCGGCGGGGTGGGCTCCGTCGCCGTCGCGGTGCTGGCGCAACTGGGGCATCAGGTCGTGGCCGCCACCGGGAAGGCGGGCGAGGGCGACTACCTGCGCAAGCTGGGCGCGGCGGCCGTGATCGACCGCGCCGAACTTGCCGCCCCGGGCAAGCCGCTGCAGAAGGAGCGCTGGGCCGGCGTCGTCGACGCCGTGGGCAGCCACACGCTGGCCAATGCCTGCGCGCAGGTGCGCTACGGCGGCGCGGTGGCGGCCTGCGGCCTCGCGCAGGGGATCGACCTGCCGGCCACGGTCATGCCCTTCATCCTGCGCGGCGTCGCGCTGCTGGGGGTGGACAGCGTCATGGCGCCCATGCACCTGCGCGAGCAGGCCTGGCTGCGGCTCGCGCGCGACCTCGATCCCGCGCTGCTGGAGGCGATGACGACCGAGATCCCGCTCGCGCAGGCGGTGGAGGCGGCGCAGCGCCTCCTGGCCGGACAGGTCCGCGGCCGGATCGTCGTCAAGACCTGAGCCAGCGCAAGGTCCGGTGGCCGCGGTGCCGCCGTGGGCCCGCGACCGTTGACACCGGTCAACGCAGTCCGCGCTGCGTCGACCTATCTTGGGTCCATGGCCACCGCCACGGCACAGTCTCCTCCCGGCACGGTCCTCACCCTGCTCAGGGCGCGGGCCTGGATCGTCCCGTGGGCCCTGCTGGCAGCCGTGGTCGGCTACAGCATCGCCGGCGCCCAGAGGGGCGCGACGATCAGCCGGGTGGACCTGTTTCCCGGCGCCACGATGGAGAGCGCTCAGGCGGCCCACGCGGCGGTGCGTTGCCAGGTGCGGCATGGCTTCCTCCTGCGCGTGGCGATCACGGCGCAGATGATGACGCGCGCCTTCGTGCCGGGAACGCAGCACGGGCAGCCGCCGGGCGCCACCTGCCAGGTGCAGCGTTAGGTCGCTTCCCCCACCGCCCCGGCTCCCGGCCCCTTGCGCCTATAGTGGCTGCTTCCATGCAGTCCAGGCCCCCCGCCGACAGCCGCCGCGCCGCGCGGCGCCACCTGTTCGCCCGCCACGCGCTCGTCGCGCAGCGCCGCATGGAGCGCCTGCCGTCCAACGTGCACGCGCTGCTCTGGTCGACCACGGCCGGCCTGCTGTTCGTGGTGCTGAACTCGCTGATGCGCGGGCTGTCGCTGGCGCTCGACCCGTTCGAGACGCAGTTCCTGCGCTACCTCATGGGCTTCGCGGTGATGCTGCCGCTGATGCTGCGCTCCGGCCTCGCCGCGTACCGGCCGAAGAACATCTCCGGCCAGTTCGTGCGCGGCGGCGTGCACACGATCGGGCTGGTGCTGTGGTTCATCGCCCTGCCGCACATCACGATCGCCGACGTCACGGCCATCGGCTTCACCGGGCCGATCTTCATCATGCTGGGCGCGGTGCTGGTGTTCAAGGAACCGATGCGCTGGGAGCGCTGGCTGGCCGCCGGCATCGGCATCGCCGGCGTGCTGATCGTGGTGGCGCCCAAGCTCACGGGCGGGGGCGGCATCTACAACCTCGTGATGCTGGCGTCCTCGCCGGTGTTTGCCGCCTCCTTCCTGATCACCAAGGCGCTCACGCGCTACGAGCGTCCCGAGGTGATCGTGGCCTGGCAAAGCATCAGCGTCACGGCGCTGAGCCTGCCGCTGGCGCTGTGGCACTGGCAGATGCCCGGGCCGGGCCAGTGGGTGCTGTTCCTGCTGTGCGGCCTGCTCGGAAGCACGGCGCACTATTGCCTCACGCGATCGTACGCGGCGGCGGACATCTCCGCGACGCAGTCGGTGAAGTTCCTCGAACTGGTGTGGGCGACGCTGATCGGCTGGCTGTGGTTCGCCGACCAGCCGAGCCGCTCGACGCTGATCGGCGGCCTGGTGATCAGCGCATCGACGCTGTGGATCGCGCGGCGGGAGGCGCGTGGGCCGCGGTGACATGCGAAAGCAGGAAACCGGACGCAGAGGGCGCAAAGGGTACGCAGAGGACGCAAAAGAAAACCTCTAAAGTTTTCTTTGTCTTCTTTGCGTCCTCTGCGTACCCTTTGCGCCCTCTGCGTCCGGCTGTCTGGTCTTCCGAGTGCCTCAGGACACCACATTCGCGATGCCCGCGGCCACGTGCCCCGAAGGCACATGCAGCGACGCGCGTTTGACGTGCCCGGTCTGGTCGTCGAAGAAGAAGTCCGGCTCGAATTCGCGCAGGAATTCGCTCTTGTCCAGGCCGCCCAGGAACATCGCCTCGTCCACCTGGATCTTCCAGTCCATCAGCGTGCGGATCGCGCGTTCGTGCGCCGGCGCGCTGCGCGCCGTGACCAGCGCGGTGCGGATGCGCATCTGGGCGTCGCCGGCTTGCTGCAGCCGGTGCAGCGCCGCCAGCAACGGCTTGAAGGGACCGCCGGGCAGCGGCTGCGCGGCGTGGGCCAGTTCGTGCTGCTGGAAGGCTTCCAGCCCCTCGGCCTGGAACACGCGCTCGGCCTCGTCGGAGAACAGCACCGCGTCGCCGTCGAAGGCGATGCGGACCTCGTTCGGGTAGTTGGCGCTGGCGCGCACCGACTCGGTCAGCACGTGGGCGGCCGGAAAGCCGGCGGACAGCGCGCCGCGCACGTCGTCGGCGTTGGCCGAGAGGAACAGCGTGGCCTTGAGCGGCCGCAGGTAGCCGAAGGGCGAGCGGCCCTGCGTGAACACGCCGCGCTGCAGGGGGATGCCGGCTTCCTTGGCGGAGCGGAACACGCGCATGCCGGAGACCGGGTCGTTGCGCGAGAGCACGACGACTTCCACGTGCTGCGCCGACGTGTCGTTGAACGCGAGCAGCTTGCGGATCAGGGAAAAGGCGATGCCGGGCTTGGCCGGCAGCTCCAGCCGTTCGAGCTGCAGCCGCATGTAACCGGCCGCGTCGCCGGATTCGAAGACGCGGTTCTCCTCCTCGAAGTCGAACAGCGCGCGCGAGGCGATCGCGACGACCAGCTTGTTTTCGAGGGAGGGGATAGCCATCAAGCCTCCGACGAGCCGCCTCTAGGAGGCTTGCGCCCCCTCGGGGGGCAGCGACTATACGAAGTGAGGAGCGTGGGGGTCCAAGCCTCCGACGAGCCGCCTCTAGGAGGCTTGCGCCCCCTCGGGGGGCAGCGACTACACGAAGTGAGGAGCGTGGGGGTCCACATCCCTAGCGCACCCACTGGTTCAGCTGGATGATCGGCAGCAGCACCGCCAGCACGATCAGCATCACGATCAGGCCCATGCCGATGATCAGCAGCGGCTCCAGCAGGGTGGCGAGCTGCATCGCCCGGCGCTGGACTTCGGCACTGAGCTGGTTGGCCGCGCGCTGCAGCATCTGGGGCAGCTGCCCCGTCTGCTCGCCCAGCCGCGCGAACATGCTCAGGAGGCCGGGGAAGCGCTTCTTCTGCCCGATGGCGGAGGCGAGCGGCGCGCCTTCGCGCACCAGCACCAGCGCGTCGAGCGCATCGACCCGCATCGCGCGGTTGCCCAGCGTCTCGGCCGCCGCCTGCAGGGCCTTGAGGATCGGCACGCCGGCGCCGGCGAGCATGGCGAGCGTGCCGGCGAAGCGCGCCGCGTTGTAGCCCCGCGAGAGCCGTCCCACCAGCGGCAGCTTCAGCCAGCCGGCATCGAAGCGTTCGCGGAAGGCGGGATTGCGCAGCGACATGCGCAGGATCGCGAAGGCGACGGCCAGCGCCCCCAGCACGGCCAGCCCCCAGCTGCGCACGAAGGCGCTGAGGCCCAGCATGATCACCGTCAGCAGCGGCAGCGCGCGCTTGGTGCCGGCGAACACGTTGGCCACCTGCGGCACCACGTACGTCATGAGCAGCAGCACGATCACGATCGCCGCCACCGTCACGATGGCGGGATAGAGCGTCGCGGCGAGCAGCTTGGCGTTGAGGGCCTGGCGCTCCTCGAGGTCGTCGGCCAGGCGCTCCAGCACCATCCCCAGGTGGCCGGTCTGCTCGCCGGCGCCCACGACCGCGATGTAGATGTCCTCGAATTCGCGCGGGAACCGGGCCAGCGCCTTGGCAAAGGAGGAGCCGGCGTTGACCTCCGCCCGCAGCGCCGCGACCAGGTGGTGCTGGTGCTCCGTGTCGGCTTCGTCCGCCAGCGCCGTGAGGGCGCGCTCCAGCGTCAGGCCCGAGCCGACCAGGCCCGCGAGCTGGCGCGTCCAGATGGCCAGCGCCGTGGACGAGAAGACGCGCCGGCGCAGCAGCACCCGCGACGTGCCGCTGGATTCGCCTTCGCCGCCGGAGGAGACCGGCCGCACCTCCAGCGGCACCAGGGCGCGGCCGCGCAGCAGGCCGCGCGCGGCCCTGGCCGTGTCGGCCTCGATCACGCCTTTCTGGGTGGCGCCCTCCGCGTCCAGCGCCTCGAATGCATATGCCGGCATGCGCGAATGATACGGCCGGGCAGGTGCGCGGCGCGCGCCTACATGGCCGCCGACGAGCTTGCGTTAGCTTTGCGGCTTGTCTCTGGGGGAGGCGAAGACATGCGGCTCAAGTTCGTGATGACCGGTTTCGGCGTGGTGCAGGGCCTCATGGCGGTGCTGTTCGCGGCCGCGTCGCTGGCGCTGACGGTGGTGGCCGCGCGCGTGGGCTGGGACGCGGCGATGGCCGGCTTCGACAAGGACGCAGCGCAGGAGATCATCGAGGCGGTCGGCCTGCTGGCCGCGGCCGTGGTGGCGCTGCAGATGGCGCAGACCATCGCGGAGGAGGAGGTGATCCGCGAAGCCCACGTGAGCGCGCCCACGCGCGTGCGGCGCTTCCTCTCGCGCTTCCTCGTGGTGCTGGTGGTCGCGCTGGTGATCGAGGCGCTGGTGGGCACCTTCAAGGCGCTGCACGACGACCTGAGCATGCTGGTCTACCCCGCCGCGCTGCTGGGGGCGATCTCCCTGCTGCTCGCCGCCTGGGGCGTGTTCCTGTGGACCAACCGCTCCACCGAGGAACTGGAGCCCGAGGCGATGGAGGAAGCCAAGCGGGAAGACCGCAAGCTGAAATAGCATGCGGCCATGACCGTGCACCTGCCGACCGACCTGCCCGGCTGCGTGCTGCGCCCATGGCGCGCCGCGGACAAGGAGGACCTGATCCGCGAGGCCAACAACCGCAGGGTGTGGCGCAACATGACACACACCTTCCCGCACCCGTACACCGACCGCGACGCCGACCTGTGGCTGGCCATCGCCGCCGACCCGGGCGCCAGCATCCAGCTCGCGATCGATGTCGACGGCAGCGCCGTCGGCGGCATCGGCGTGATCGCCGGCGAGGGCATCTTCGCGCAGACGGCGCAGTTCGGCTACTGGCTGGGCGAATCGCACTGGGGCCGCGGCATCGCCAGCGCCGCGGCGAGTGCACTGGCGCAGCGCATCGGGACCGAGCGGCTGTTCGCGCGCCTGGAGGCCCAGGTGTTCGAATGGAATCCGGCCTCCATGCGCGTGCTGGAGAAGGCCGGCTTCGAACGCGAGGCGGTGCTGCGCTGCGCCGCCAGCAAGGACGGCTGCCTGATAGACACCGTGCTGTACGCGCGCGTGTTCGGGCGTTCGCAGGCGGGCGCGGACTGAAAGCGGCCTGAAAGGCCAGTCCGGGTAAGGTCGCGCCCACGCTGCGGTCCCGCGGCACCTGCAACCGGAGACCTCCATGATCCACACGAGACGAGACTTCCTCGGCAGCGCCGCCGGCGCCGCTTTCGCCGGCCTGCTGCCCGCCGCTGCCTTCGCGCAAGCCTGGCCGGCCAAGCCGGTGCGCTTCGTGGTGCCCTTCGCGCCCGGCGGGAGTTCCGAGATCGTCGCGCGCTCCACCGCCGGCGAACTGAGCAAGACGCTGGGCCAGAGCGTCTTCGTGGACAACAAGCCCGGCGCCTCGGGCAACATCGCGATGGCCGAAGTGGCGCGCGCGGAGGACCAGCACACGATCATCCTCGGCCACATCGGCACGCTGGCCGTGAACCCCTACATGTTCGACAAGCTGCCCTACGACCCGAACAAGGATTTCAAGCCCGTGAGCCTGCTGGCCAAGGTGCCCAGCCTGTACGTGGTGAACCCGAACCTGCCGGTGAAGAACCTCAGGGAGTTCGTGGCGCTGGCCCAGAGCAAGCCGGGCCAGCTGAACTACGGGTCGGCCGGCAACGGCAGCGCGGGGCACCTCGCGATGGAATACCTGAAGATGGCAACCCATACCTTCCTGCTGCACATCCCGTACAAGGGCACGGGCCCGCAGCTGACCGACCTGCTGGCCGGCCGCCTCGATGCCGCCTCGGTGGGGGCCTCCGCGATCCTGCAGCACATCAAGGCGGGCAAGCTGCGCTGCATCGCCACCGGCTCTCCCCAGCGCCTGCCGCAGTTGCCCGACGTGCCGACGGTCGCCGAGCAGGGCTATCCGGGCTTCGAGATGACGCAGTGGTACGGCATGCTGGCGCCCGCCTCCATGGCCCAGGCCAGCATCGACAAGCTGGCGGCCGAAACGCAGAAGGCGGTGCGCTCGCAGGCCTCGCTGGATCGCCTGAACCAGGATGCGGCGCAGGCGGTGGGCAGCACGCCGGCGCAGTTCGCGCAGTTCATCGCGCAGGAGCAGAAGCGCTGGAAGCAGGTGGTGGAACGGGCGAAAATCAAGCCCGAGTGAGCGCGCCGGGGGCCGTCCGCACACCGCCCGGAACCCCCATGCGCATCCTGCTGGTCGAAGACGAACCCACGCTGGGCACCTGGCTGGCCCGGGTGCTGGAGCGCTCCGGCATCCTGGTCGACTGGGTGGACAGCGCGGCGCTGGCGCTCGCATCGCTGCGCGAGGGCAGCCACGACGTGGTCGTCCTCGACCTCGGCCTGCCCGATCGCGACGGGCAGGACCTGCTGGCCGACATCCGCGCGCGCGACAGCCGCATTCCGGCCCTGGTGCTCACGGCCCGCGACACGGTCGACGAGAAGGTGCGTGCCTTCCATGGCGGCGCCGACGATTTCCTCGCCAAGCCCTTCGCGCTGGAGGAGCTCGAAGCGCGCCTGCACGCCCTGCTGCGGCGCGCCCGCGGGGGCGCGGCGGCGCGCCTGGCGTGCGGCCCGCTCGCCTACGACCTCGCCACGCAGCGCTTCACGCTCGCGGACGCGCCGCTGGCGCTGTCGCCGCGCGAGTTCGCGGTGCTGCGGGTGCTGCTGCAGCATGCGGGCGAGCCGATGTCCAAGCAGCAGGTGCTCGAGCGCGTGGTGTCCGACGAGAAGGACATCCAGCCGGAGGCGGTGGAGGTGATCGTCCACCGCCTGCGCAAGCGCCTGGAAGGCGCCGGCGTGCGCATCGCCACGATCCGCGGCCTGGGCTATGCGCTGGAAGCCGCTTGACCGGCTGCGCCTCGCGCAGCGGCTGCTGTTGCTGCTGCTGCCGGCGCTGCTGCTGCTGTCGCTGGCCGAACTGCGCGTGACGGCGCAGGACGTGCAGCGCGCCGCCGACACCGCCTACGACCGCTCGCTGCTGGGCGCCCTGAAATCCATCGATGCCAACGTGTCCACCGAGTCGGGCGGACTGTCGGTGGAACTGCCTTACCGCATGTTCGAATTCTTCGAGCTGACCGCGAGCGGCCCCGTGCATTACCGCGTCGCCACCGCCGACGGCCTGGTGGAACTGGGCAGCGCCGACCTGCCGCCGCCGCCCGCCCCCTTGCGGCCCGGCGTGCCCGTGTTCTACGACGGGCGCTATTTCGGCGAGCCGGTGCGGCTGGTCGCCTACACGCGCGAGCTCGAGCGGCCCACCATCGAGTCGCCCGCCAAGCAACTGGTGATCCAGGTGGCCGAGAGCATGCAGTCGCGCGCGGAGTTCCGCCGCCTGTTCGTGCGCCGGGCCGCGATCGCCAACGGCGTGTTCCTGCTGCTGACGGCCTGCTCCGCCGCGCTGGCGGTGATGCTGGTGCTGCGGCCGCTCGCGCGCGTGTCGGAGGCGATCGCGGCCCGCTCGCCCTCCGACCTCGGCCCGCTGGACGTCGCGAAGCTGCCGCCGGACCTGCGGCCGCCGATCGCCGCGATGAACCGGCACATGCAGCGCATCGCCGAACTGCTGCGGCAGCAGCGCGACTTCCTCGATGCGGCCTCGCACCAGCTGCGCACGCACCTCACCACCCTGCGCATGCAGGTCGAATTCGCGCGCCGCGAACGGGACCCGGCACAGGTCGCCGAGGCGCTGGCCGCGCTGGAGGCGGAGCTGCAGCGCGCCACGCGCAGCACCAACCAGCTCCTCGCGCTGGCGCGCAGCGACACCGTGCAGCTGCAGCCGGCGGCGTTCGACGTCCAGGCCCTGCTGCAGGAGGTGGCGCGCCAGTTCCTGCCCGCCGCGCGCCAGGCCGGGGTGGACCTGGGCGTCGACTGCGCGCCGCAGCAGGCGACGGCCGATGCGGGGCTGCTGCGCGAGGCGCTGGCCAACCTGGTCGCCAACGCGATCGCCCATGGCGGGCACGGACCGGTCACGCTCTCGGCGGCGCAGGACGGCCTCGGCTGGAGCATGGCGGTGGAGGACAGTGGCCCCGGCCTGCCGCCTGAGCTGCAGCACTCCGCCGGCGCGCGCTTCCTGCGGCCGGCGCTGGCGCGCGGCGGCGGCTCCGGCCTGGGACTGGCGATCGCCCGCTCCGTCGCGGCGCGCCACGGGGGCGTGCTGCGGCTGGAGCCGGGGGAGGGCGGCCGCGGATTGCGCGCGACGCTGTGGTGGCCGCGCGCGCAGCGCGAGGAGCAGGCCCCATGAGATGGCTGCTGGCGTTCGCGCTGCTGCTCGCCGTCGCGGGCGTGCGCGCCGTGCCCGCGCGCGTGGAGTGCATCGCCCCGGCCAAGCCCGGCGGCGGCTTCGACCTGACGTGCCGCCTCGTGCGGGAACTCCTCGCCGCCGAACGGGCAGCGGTGGTCGAAGTGAAGTACCTGCCGGGCGGCATCGGGGCGGTGGCCTTCGACCGGGCCGTGAGCACCCGCCTTGCGGACCCGGGGACGGTGATCGCGTTTTCCAGCGGCTCGCTGGTCAACATCGTGCAGGGCCGCTTCGGGCCGCACGACGCGACGGCGGTGCGCTGGCTCGCCACGCTGGGGACGGATTACGGCATCGTGGCCGTGCGCAAGGACGCGCCCTTCGCCTCGCTCGCGGCGCTGCGCGAGCGGCTGCGGCAGGACCCCGGCGGCGCCGTGTTCGGTGCCTCCGGCAGCGTGGGCAGCCAGGACTGGATGAAGGCCGCGCTGCTGGTGCGCTCCGCCGGCCGCGATCACCGGGCGATGCGCTTCGTGTCCTTCGAAGGCGGCGGGCAGGCGCTGGCGGCGCTCAAGGGCGGGCATGTGGATGTGTTCTGCGGCGACAGCGCGGAGGCCCGCGAGGCGCTCGCGGCCGGCGAGATCCGCGTGCTCGCGCTGCTGGCGCCGCACCGGCTGCCCGGGCGCTACGCGACCGTGCCGACCGCGCGCGAGCAGGGCGTGGACCTGGTCTGGCCCACCGTGCGCGGCCTCTACATGGGGCCGGCCGTGCCCGAGCGCGACGTGCAGGAATGGACGGCGCTGCTGCGGCGCGTGCTGGCCGCGCCGGGCTTCGCGGCCCGGCTGCGCGCGGAGGGCCTGGAGCCGCTGCCGCTCACGGGGCGCGAACTCGACGCCTACCTGCGCGAGCAGGTCGCGGCGTACCGGGCACTGGCGCGCGAGCTCCACCTGCGGGTACGCTGAACGCACGGGCGGCGCGGTGCCGCCGCCGGGAGCCGCCATGCAGGACATCCTCGAGCGCAACAAGCGCAACGCGCAGGCCTTCTACGACCTGATGTTCAACCGGTGCCAGCCGGCGGAGGCGATCGCGCGCTACGCCGGCGCCACCTACATCCAGCACAACCCCCACGTCGCCGACGGCAAGCAGGCCTTCATCGAGTATTTCGAGAAGATGGCGCGCGAGTATCCGGGCAAGCGGGTGGAGTTCGTGCGCGCGATCGCCGAGGGCGACCACGTGGTGCTGCATTGCCGCCAGCACTGGCCGGGCGACGCCAATCCCGATTGGGCCGGCATCGACATCTTCCGCCTCGACGCCGACGGCAAGGTGGTGGAGCACTGGGACGTGCTGCAGGTCGTGCCGAAGGAAGCGAAGCACGGCAACGGCATGTTCTAGCGCCCGCGCCTCGTCAGAGCTGCCGCAACCTGAAGCGCTGCAGCTTGCCCGTCTCGGTGCGCGGCAGCCCGGCCAGGAACTCGATCTCGCGCGGATACTTGTACGGCGCGATGGTCGCCTTCACGTGCTCCTGCAAGGCCTTCACCATCGCGGCGTCGCCCGTGTGGCCCGGCTTGAGCACGCAGAAGGCCTTGACGATCATCCCGCGATCCTCGTCCGGCTTGCCGATCACGCCGCATTCGGCCACCGCGGGGTGCTTGAGCAGCGCGTCCTCCACCTCCGGCCCGCCCACGTTGTAGCCGGCCGTGATGATCATGTCGTCGGCGCGCGCCTGGTAGAAGAAGTAGCCGTCGGCGTCCTGCAGGAAAGCGTCGCCGGGGTAGTTCCAGCCGTCTTTCACGTAGTTCGCCTGGCGCGCGTCGTCCAGGTACCTGCAGCCGGTGGGGCCGATCACCGCCAGCTTGCCGATGGTGCCGCGCGGCACTTCCCGGCCCTCTTCGTCCACCACGCGTGCCTCGTAGCCGGGCACGACCTTGCCGATCGCGCCGCGGCGCACCTCCTCGCCCGCGGAGGAGATGAAGATGTGGAACATCTCGGTGGCGCCGATCCCGTCCAGCATCTCGAGGCCCGTCGCCTCCTTCCAGAGCTGGCGCGTGGCATCGGGCAGGCCTTCGCCGGCGCTCACGCTGGTGCGCAGTTTGCCGACACCGAGCTGGCGCGCGAAGGGCGCGGCGTGGCGGTAGAACGTGGGCGCGGTGTAGCAGATGGTGGCGCCGACTTCGGCGACGGTGCGCACGAACGACTCCGGCGTGTAGGGCGCATCGGGGAAGTACACCGACGCGCCGGCCCACATCGGGAACACGAGCAGGCCGCCCAGGCCGAAGGTGAAGGCGAGCGGCGGCGTGCCGACCACGATGTCCTCGGGCGTGGCGCGCAGCACGTGCCGCGGCCAGGTTTCGCACGCGGCCAGCACGTCGCGGTGCGTGTGCACCGCCGCCTTGGGCTTGCCCGTCGTGCCCGAGGTGAAGGCCAGCATGGCGATGTCGTCGGCCGCGGTGGGGCAGGCCGCGAAGTTGCCGTCCTTGCGCGCGGCGCGCGCGGCCAGCGATCCGGGCTCGTCCGGGGCGTTGAAGGGCACCACGGCCTGCAGCACCGGGCGGTCCTTGCGCGCCAGTTCCAGTTCCTCCAGCAGCCGGATGTCGCACAAGGCCAGGGTCGGCTGCGCCTTGTCGATGATGTCGCCCAGCTCGCGCGCGCGCAGCAGCGGCATGGTGGCCACGGCGATGCCGCCGGCCTTGACGACCGCCAGCCATGCGAGCGCCATGCCCTCGGAATTGCCGCCGCGCAGCAGCACGCGGTGGCCCGGGACCATGCCGAGGTCTTCCACCAGCACGCGGCAGATGCGGTCGACCCGCTCGCGCGCTTCGCGGTAGGTGAGAACGCCGCGCGCGGAGCGCAGCAGCGGCCTGTCCCCCCAGCCCCGGTCGGGCGCGCGATCCAGCAAGGCCTCGACCAGGTTGCACTGCGCCGGCAGCGCGAGTTCCGCTCGGTCGTACAGCAGCCGGGGCCACTGGTCCCTGGCCGGCAGCCGGTCGTGCACATAGCGGTCCGTCTGCGCCGAATTCATTGGAGATCCTCCCCCAGGCTGGTCCGCTGCGCGGCCTGCGCCTCCCCCCTCCGCAAGCGGAGGGGGCGAGCGCCTTCGGGCGGCCGTGCGGCGCTCATGCCGCGGTCTCCTGGCGCCCCGCGCCGGCGTGTTCCTTCACCTTGCCCAGCAGCTTGTGCAGGGTGGCGATTTCCTTGTCGTTCAGGCCCGAGAAGGCATCCACGATCCAGCCCTCGTGCTGGCGCGCCATCTCCTGGAACTGCTTGCGGCCCCGCGCGGTGAGCCGCACGCGGCAGGCCCGGCGGTCGCCTTCGACGTCGATGCGTTCCACCTGGCCCTCGGCCACGAGCTGGTCGGTGATGCCCGTGACGTTGCCGCCGGTGACCATCATCCGGCGCGACAGCTCGTTCATCTTCAGGCCGGCCGGCGTGCGTTCGAGCTGCGCCATCAGGTCGAAGCGGGGCAGCGTGGTGTCGAAGCGCTCCCGCAGGAGAGTGCGCACCTGCTTTTCCACCAGCTGCGTGCAGGTCAGCAGCCGCAGCCACAGGCGCAGCGCCTCGGGGTGCTCGCTGTGGGCGCGCGCTTCGATGTCCATCGGAACTCCTGTAGGCGAGAGGATAAATAGTTTAGGCTTGAACAAATTGGTCCGCAAGCAAAGCATCCCCGGGGGCCGGGCAGGATGCGCCGCCGTCCTACACGGCCGTTGTTGACGCCGTACGGCCGACGTGGCAAGAATTTGCCCATGGAACCCCTGCTGCTGAAACTCGAAACACAACTCGCAGCCTTGCCGGTCCCCCTGTCCATCGGCCTTCCCGGGGGCAAGCGGATCGGCCCTGCGGATGCCGCCGTCCGGATGCAGTTCGAGGACTGGTCGGGGCTGGCCACGCTGGCCGCCGGGCAGATCGGCCAGGTCGCCGAGGACTACGTGGAAAAGCGCGTGCGCATCGACGGCCGCATGCGCGACGTGATGGCCGCAGCGGCCGGCCTCCTGCCTGGCAGCCCGGTGCCCAGCGACACCAGCTGGTGGACGCAGATCCTGCGCCGCGCCCGTTCGCTCGCCCTGCACACCCCGCTGAAGGACGCCGAGCAGATCCGCTTCCACTACGACGTCTCGGACGACTTCTACGCCCTGTGGCTGGATCCGCGCCGGGTCTACTCCTGCGCGTACTTCCGCGAGCCGGACCTGTCGCTGGCGCAGGCGCAGGAAGCGAAGCTGGACCACATCTGCCGCAAGCTGATGCTCCAGCCGGGGGAGCGCTTCCTGGACATCGGCGCGGGCTGGGGCGGGCTGCTGCTGTGGGCCGCGGAACACTACGGGGTGCAGGCGACGGGGATCACGCTGTCGAAGAACCAGCACGCGTACGTGAACGGGCTGATCCGCGAGAGGGGCCTGCAGGACCGCGTGCAGATCCTGCTGCAGGACTACCGCGAGATGGACGAGGGCCAGTCCTTCGACAAGATCGCCTCGGTGGGCATGTTCGAGCACGTGGGGCAGGTGAACATGACGGCCTACTTCAGCAAGATCTGCCGCCTGCTCGCCCCTGGCGGGCTGGTCATGAACCACGGCATCACGGCCGGCGCGCTGCAGCCCGGCCAGCTCGGCGCCGGCATGGGCGAGTTCATCGGCAAGTACATCTTTCCCGGCGGCGAGCTGCTGCATGCGAGCCTGGTGCTGCGCGAGATGGCGATGGGCGGCCTGGAGATGGTGGATGCCGAGAGCCTGCGGCCGCACTATGCGCGTACCCTCTGGGCCTGGTCCGACGGGCTGGAGCAACGGCTGGAGGAGGCGCGGGCGATCCTCGAGACCACGCACGGCCCGGAGGACGGCGGCCGCGTGCTGCGCGCCTACCGGCTGTACCTGTCGGGCTGCGCCATGTGCTTCGAGCATGGCTGGATTTCGCTGCACCAGTTCCTGGCGACGCGCCCGGATGGCAAGATGAACACCGGCACGCTGCGCGGTGCGCAGTCGGCCTATCCCTTCAACCGCGAGTACATCTACCGCTGATGCTCTACAAGTTCAAATCCAAGGCGGCCGGCGACCTGATCATGCTGGAGCCCAACGGGCGCCGCGTGCTGCAGATCATCGGCAAGGACCCCGGTCCCAAGGGCATCATCCTGCCCGAGGAAATGCCCGGGGCGATGACGAAGCTGGACCAGGCGATCGCGCAGGAAGAGGCGGAGCACCAGGCCCAGATCGAGGACGCCAAGGCCAGGGGCGAGGTGCCGCCGAAGTTCGAGGCGGTGTCGCTGCGGCAGAGGGCGGTGCCCTTCATCGACATGCTGAAGCGCTGCAGCAAGGAGGGCAAGGAAATCGTCTGGGGGGTCTGACCTGACTTCCTCCCTCCCCTTCCGGGGGAGAGTCGGGGAGGGGGCGCTGCGGCGCTGGTCCGCGCCCCCGGAGCGCCCCCATCCCAGCCTTCCCCCAAAGGGGGAAGAAGCAAGAACGATCAGTCCACCTTCGCGCCCGACGCCTTCACCACCGCCGCCCACTTCTTCGTTTCCCGGTCGATCATCTGCGCGAATTGCGCCGGGGTGTTGCCGCTGGGGATCGCGCCCTGGGCCTGCAGGCGTTCCTTCATGGCGGGCGTGGCCAGGGCCTTGGCGGTTTCCTGCTGGATGCGGTTGACGATGTCCATCGGGGTGCCGGCGGGCGCCAGCAGGCCGAACCACGAGCTCGCCTCGTAGCCCTTCAGGGACGGGCCGCCGGCCTCCTCCACCGTCGGCACGTCCGGCAGCGCGGTGGAGCGCGTGGCGCTCGTCACGGCCAGTGCCTTGAGCTTGCCCGCCTTGATGTGCGTCATCGCCGAGGGCAGGTTGTCGAACATCACGTCCATGTCGCCCGAGAGCAGGCTCAGCAGCGCGGGGTTCGAGCCCGTGAACGGGAAGTGCGTCATGAACGTGCCGGTCATGGTCTTGAACAGCTCGCCGGCCAGGTGGATGGACGTACCGTTGCCGCTGGAGGCCATGTTCAGCTTGCCCGGATTGGCCTTGGCGTACTTGATGACGTCCTGCACGTTGCGCCAGCCGCGCGCCGCCGCCTTCTCGGTGTTGACCACCATCACGTTGGGCACGCCGGCCACCAGCGTGATCGGCTGGAAGTCCTTGACGTGGTCGTAGGGCATCTTCGAATACAGCGACTTGTTGATCGCGTGCGTGCCCACCGTTCCCATGAGGAGCGTGTAGCCGTCGGGCGCCGAGTGCGCCACGATGTCCGCGCCGATGTTGCCGCCGGCGCCGGCCTTGTTGTCGACCACGAAGGACTGGCCGAGGGACTTCGTCAGTTCCTGCGCCACCGCGCGCGCCAGGATGTCGGTGGTGCCGCCGGCGTTGAAGGGCACGACGATGCGCACGGGCTTGGCGGGCCAGGCGCCCTGCGCGAACGAGAGCGCGGGTGCGAGGCTGCCGAGGGCCAGGAGGCTGGCGGCGCGGAGCAGTCGGCGGCGGGGGGGCGAGCGAAAGTTGTCGTTCACGGGGATCTCCTTGGGTCTTCGTCGTAGGCGTTGGCGCGTCATGCGCGTCATGCGCGCCGCAGCGGGCATCATGCCATTGCGGGCACGGGGGAGTGCCCCCGGCCCTCCCCCCGGGGGAGGCAGCACGACAAAAGAAAGCCGCCCCTCGGGGCGGCTCGTCGGCAGTGCGTTTCGCGGTTCAGTCCACGTACACGCCGGCCTGCTTGATCAGCGGGCTCCACTTGTTGATCTCGGCCTTCACGAACTTCTTGTGTTCGGCCGGCTCCGTGCGCTTGTCGTTCACGACGACGGCGCCCAGGGCTTCCTCGCGCTTGACGAAGTCCGGGTCCTTCAGGGCGGCCTTCAGCGCGTCGTTGAGCTTCTTGAGCACCGGCGCGGGCGTGCCCTTGGGCGCATAGAGGCCGTGGAAGATCGTGACGTGGAAGTCCTTCACGCCCAGTTCCTGCAGCGTGGGCGTGTCCTTCAGCGCGGGGATGCCCAGGCGCCTGGGCGTGGTCACGGCGAACACCTTCACCTTCTTGCCCTCGATGGCGCCGGTGGTGTTGGTGGTCTGGTCGCACATGATGTCGATCTGGCCGCCCATCAGGTCCGTCATGGCGGGGCCGGTGCCCTTGTACGGCACGGCCGTCATGTCGACGCCCATCGCGTGCTGGAACAGCATGCCGCACAGGTGCGAGGCGGAGCCGACGCCGGCGTTGCCCAGGTTGATCTTGCCCTTGTTGGCCTGGATCCAGGCCGTGAATTCCTTCCAGTTGTTCGCGGGGATCGAGGGCTTGGTGATGATCGTCATCGGCACGTCGTTGATCAGGCCGATGTATTCGAAGTCGTTTTCCACGTTGAAGGGGATGTTGCGCACCAGCGTGGGCATGGTGGCCATGCCGATGTGGTGGACCAGCAGCGTGTGGCCGTCGGCCGGGGCCTTGGCGACCTTGTTGGCGCCGATGGAGCCGCCCGCGCCCGCGGCGTTGTCCACGATGACCGTCGCGCCGCCCAGCGGCTTGCGCAGGGCTTCGGCGAGGTCGCGGGCGACCTTGTCGGTCGGGCCGCCGGCCGCGAAGGGCACGATGATCGTGATCGGCTTGCTGCCGGGGAAGTCCTGCGCGCCGGCGCTGAAGGCGGCAGCGGCGAGGGCCAGCGGCAGAAGCGACTGGAACAGCTTTTTCATTGCGTCTCCGGAAAGGTTGGTATTCGAACAATGGAAGAACGCGCCACGCGGGGCAGGCGCCGACCGCCGGCCCGGGTGGGAACTACGTACGCCCGAAAGTATGCCCGCGCGCCGGCGGGCGCGGGGCGGGGCAGTGTGGTGCTTCCTTCTTACTTGTAGCTGCGGGCGTCCTCGATGACCTTGCCGTCGTTGGGCAGCGTGCCCGGCTGCACGAGCTGGATGTCCGCGCGCAGCTTGGTCACGTCGCGGACCACTTCGCCGATGCGGGCGTCGAGTCCCTGCGCCGCCGCGGCCGTCTCCACCTGGAGCGTCATCACGTCGTTGGCCATCTCGCCGCTGACGACCAGGCGGGCCTTGACGATCTCCGGGAAGCGGCGCGCGATGTCCGCCACCTGGCCGGGGTGCACGAACATCCCGCGGATCTTGGTGGTCTGGTCGGCGCGGCCGAGCCAGCCCTTGATGCGCATGTTGGTGCGCCCGGTGGGATCCTGTCCGGGCAGCAGCGCGGACAGGTCGCCGGTGCCGAAGCGCACCAGCGGGTAGGCCGGGTTCAGGGTGGTGACCACCACTTCCCCCACCTCGCCGGGCGCGACCGGATCGCCCGTGCCGGGGCGCACGATCTCCACCACCACGCCTTCGTCGACCACCATGCCTTCGCGGGCAGCCGTCTCGTAGGCAATCAGGCCCAGGTCCGCGGTCGCGTAGCTCTGGTAGACGTGCAGGCCGCGCTCGAGGAACCAGTCGCGCAGGCTGGGCGGAAAGGCTTCGCCGCCGACCAGGCCCTTGCGCAGGCTGGAGATGTCGCTGCCCGACTCCTGCGCCTTTTCCACCAGGATGCGCAGGAAGCTGGGCGTGCCGGTGTAGCAACCGGGCCGCAGTTCCGCGATCGCCTGCAGCTGCTGCTCGGTCTGGCCGACACCGGCGGGAAAGACGGTGCAGCCCACCGCGTGCGCGCCGGACTCCATCAGGAAGGCGCCGGGCGTCATGTGGTAGCTGAAGCTGTTGTGCACCAGGTCGCCGCTGCGAAAGCCCGCGGCGAACAGCGCGCGCCCGATGCGCCAGTAGTCGCGCGTGCTGCCGTCCGGCTCGTAGATCGGGCCGGGCGAGGCGAAGATGCGCGGCATGGCGGGCCCGCGCAGGATGGCGGAGAAACCGCCGAACGGGTCGGCTGCGCGCTGCGCCTTCTGCCGCTGGAGCAATTCGCTCTTGCGCGTGACGGGCAGCTTGGCCAGCGCCTCGCGCGAGCTCACCTGCGCGGCATCGACGCCTTCCAGGATCTCGCGGTAGGCGGCGGTCGCGCCCTTCGCATGCGCCACCTGCGCCGGCAGCGCCGCCATCAGATCGGCCTCGCGCTGCGCGGCCGGCCTCGTCTCGAGGCTGTCGTAGTAGTCCTGCATGTGTTCCTTCCCCGGTGCTCCAGGCCTTCAGGCGTTCAGGCGAGCCAGCGCTTGCGCCGCTTGTAGCTCTTGACTTCCCGGAAGCTCCTGCGCTCGGTGCCGCCCACGCCGAGGTAGAACTCCTTGACGTCCTCGTTGTTGGCCAGCTCGCTGGCCGGGCCGTCCATCACGATGCGGCCGCTTTCCAGGATGTAGCCGTAGTCCGCGTACTTCAGCGCCATGTTGGTGTTCTGCTCCGCCAGCAGGAAGGTGACCTGCTCGCGGACGTTGAGGTCCTTCACGATCTCGAACACTTCCTCGACGATCTGCGGCGCGAGCCCCATCGAGGGTTCGTCGAGCAGCACCAGGCTGGGGTTGGCCATCAGCGCGCGGCCGATGGCGCACATCTGCTGCTCGCCGCCGGAGGTGTAGGCGGCCTGCGAGGTGCGGCGCTGCTTCAGGCGCGGGAAGTAGGTGTAGACCTTCTCCAGGTTGGCGGCGACCTCGGTGCGGCTGGAGCGCGTGTACGAACCGGTGAGCAGGTTCTCCTCGATCGTGAGGTGGGCGAAGCAGTGCCGGCCTTCCATCACCTGCACCACGCCGCGCTGCACCAGGTCGGCCGGCGTGAGGTTCTCGATGCGCTCGCCGTGCAGCTCGATCGAGCCCTTGGTCACCTGGCCGCGTTCGCCCTGCAGCAGGTTGGACACGGCGCGCAGCGTGGTCGTCTTGCCGGCGCCGTTGCCCCCGAGCAGCGCCACGATGCCGCGCTCGGGCACCTGCAGCGACACGCCCTTGAGCACGAGGATCACGTGGTTGTAGATGACCTCGATGCCGTTGACGTTGAGGACGATTTTGCGGTCTTCCATGGGCTTTCCGGTTTTGCTCCTTCCCCCTCCGGGGGAAGGCTGGGATGGGGGCGCTCGTTCGAGCGCGCGGGGCGTTTGCTTCCCGGAGTGCCCCCACCCCAGCCCTCCCCCCGGAGGGGGGAGGGAGCAGGTCAGATCAGGATTGGCAGTCGGCCGGTGTGCGGCGGGTGAGCTTCTTCTCTGCCGCGTACTTGTCCGCCGTCGTCTTCACCAGGGGCTTGAGCACCTGTTCGTCGGCCTGCAGCCAGTCGGAGCTGAACCTCCACTGCTTGCCGTCCCAGGTGTGCACGCGGGCCCAGTTGGAGCCCATGTGGTCGACGCACGAAGTGCTGATCGGCCGCATCACGCCCTTGAAGCCGAGGCCGTCGAGCTTGGCCTGCGTGAGGTTCAGGTTCTCCAGGCCCCAGCGGACCTGCTCGCCCGTCATGACCTTGCCCTTGCCGAAGCGCTCCTGCGCCGACCGCACGCCTTCGACGCCCAGCATGGCGCTCATGGCGCCGCGCATGTACAGCACCGAGCCCACTTCCTCCTTGGGCCCCGTGCCCTGGCCCTTGGCGTGCACCTTCTCCAGGATCTCCTTGACCACCGCCGACTGCGGCTCCGCGCCGTGCTGCATGGTCACGGCGTTGTAGCCCTTCGCGCCCTCGCCCACGTCCTTGACGTCCGGCTCGGCGCCGGACCACCACACGCCGTACATCTTGTCGCGCGGATAGCCCGTGGCCACGGCCTCCTTCAGCGCGGTGGAGTTCATCACGCCCCAGCCCCACAGCATCACGTAGTCGGGCTTGGCCTGGCGGATCTGCAGCCAGGTGGACTTCTGCTCCACGCCGGGCGCCGTCACCGGCAGCAGCTGCAGTTCGAAGCCGTGCATGTGGCTGCGCTCCTGCAGCAGCGGGATCGGCTCCTTGCCGTAGGGGCTGTCGTGGTAGACCAGCGCGATCTTCTTGCCCTTGAGCTTGTCGAGGCCGCCCTCGCGCTTGGCGATGGTCTGCACCAGCGCGTCGGCCGCGAGCCAGTAGGTGCCCGCGATCGGGAAGTTCCACTTGAACACGCCGCCGTCCTGGCTTTCGCTGCGGCCGTAGCCGGCGGTGATCAGCGGGATCTTGTCACCGGGCGCCTTCTCCGTCAGCGCGAAGGTGATGCCGGTGGACAGCGGCTGGAACACCGTGGCACCGCCGTTCTTGCCCTTCAGGCGCTCGTAGCACTCGACGCCGCGGGCGGTGTCGTAGCCGGTCTCGCACTCCTCGAAGATGATCTTCACGCCGTTGATGCCGCCGCGCGCGTTGGTGAGCTTGAGGTAGTCGACGTAGCCGTTGGCCCAGGGGACCCCGTTCGGGGCGTAGGGGCCGGTGCGGTAGGGCAGCACCGGGAAGAACTGCTCCTTCGCCTGGGCGAACGCGTTCGTCGCCACGCCCGACGAGGCGGCGGCGGCCACCACGGCCGCTGCAAGGACTACGTTGCGCAACTTCATACCTGTCTCCTTCGTCAATGTTGATGTGCTGCCACTGGAATTCAGTGCGGGAACGGCCACAGCCGCAGCTTCTGCTTTCCCGTGGACCACAGGCGCGCCAGCCCGTGCGGTTCCACGATCAGGAACCACACGATCAGCGCGCCGAAGATGATCAGTTCGGCGTGCGAGATGCCCGCCGTCGAAATGGAGAGGCCGACCCAGCCGGCCAGCACCGGCAGCACCTGGTTGAGCGCGATCGGCAGCAGCACGATGAAGGCGGCGCCGAAGAAGCTGCCCATGATCGAGCCCAGCCCGCCGATGATCACCATGAACAGCAGGCGGAACGACATCTCCAGCGAGAACGCCGCCGGCTCCCACGAGCCGAGGTAGACGAAACCCCACAGCGCGCCGGCCATGCCGATGATGAAGGAGCTGACGGCGAAGGCGCTCAGCTTCGCGTACATCGGGCGGATGCCGATCACCGCGGCGGCGACGTCCATGTCGCGGATCGCCATCCACTCGCGGCCGATGGCGCCGCGCACCAGGTTCTTGGCGAGCAGCGCGACGACCACGAGGATGCTCAGGCACAGCAGGTACTTGCTGGCGGGCGTCTCGATCGGCAGGCCCAGGGCGGTGAGGCCGGAGACCGACACCGAGCCCGAAGGCGAATCGTTGGTGAACCACTTGATGCGCAGGAACATCCAGTCGGAGAAGAACTGGGCGGCGAGCGTCGCGACCGCGAGGTACAGGCCCTTGACGCGCAGGCTCGGCAGGCCGAACAGGATGCCGAAGGCCATCGCGCAGACGCCGCCGACGATCAGCGTGACGATCAGCGGCATGCCCTGCAGCCGGGCGAAGAAGTTGTACGCACCGTAGGCGCCGACGGCCATGAAGGCGCCGGAGCCGAGCGAGATCTGCCCGCAGTAGCCCACGAGGATGTTCACCCCCAGGGCGGCCAGCGACATGATCAGGAAGGGGATCAGGAGCGCGCGGAACGTGTAGCCGCTGGCGAGGTTCGGCACCGCGAGGAACGCGAACAGCAGCACGGCGGCGATGAAGAAGCGGTCCTGCAGGATCGGGAAGATCTGCAGGTCGGCGCGGTAGGTGGTCTTGAACTGGCCGTTTTCGCGGTAAAGCATGTGCGGTCCCCTTTACACGCGGTCGATGATCTTTTCGCCGAACAGCCCTTGCGGCCGCACGAGCAGGAACAGGAGTGCCAGGACGTAGGCGAACCAGATCTCGATGCCGCCGCCCACGAACGGGCCGAGGAACACCTCGGACAGCTTCTCGCCCACGCCGATGATCAGCCCGCCGATGATGGCGCCCGGCACCGAGGTCAGGCCGCCCAGGATCACCACCGGCAGCGCGCGCAGCGCCACGGTGGACAGCGAGAACTGCACGCCCAGCTTGCTGCCCCAGATCATCCCGGCCACCAGCGCCACGACGCCGGCCACGCACCACACCACGACCCAGATGCGATTGAGCGGGATGCCGATCGACTGCGCCGCCTGGTGGTCGTCGGCCACCGCGCGCAGGGCCCGGCCGGTGCTGGTCTTCTGGAAGAACATCGTGAGGGCGAGCACCAGCGCGCCGGAGATCGCCGCGGCGATCACGTCTTCCTTGCTCACCAGGATGCCGCCCTGGAACACGCCCTCGAACGCGATCAACGGGTCCTTGGGCATGCCGACGTCGATCTTGTAGATGTCGCTGCCGAACAGCGTCTGGCCCACGCCATCCAGGAAGTAGGCGATGCCCAGCGTGGCCATCAGCAGCGTCGCGCCTTCCTGGTTCACGAGGTGGCGCAGCACCAGCCGCTCCACCAGCCAGGCCACCATGAACATGATGACGCCCGCGACCACGAAGGCCAGCACGTTGGCGAGGATCGCGCTCTCGAAGCCGAACCACTTCGGCAGCCATTCCGAAAAGCGCGCCATCGCGAGCGCCGCGAACAGCACCATCGCGCCCTGCGCGAAGTTGAACACGCCGGAGGCCTTGAAGATCAGCACGAAGCCGAGCGCCACCAGCGAATACAGCATGCCCGTCATCAGGCCGCCGAGGAGGGTTTCGAGGAAGGGGCCCATGTCGATTCCTAGTGCGAGGTGCCGAGGTAGGCCTTGATCACGTCCGGGTTCGAACGCACCTCGTCCGGCGTGCCGTCGCCGATCTTCTTGCCGTAATCGAGCACCACGACGCGGTCGGAGATGTCCATCACCACGCCCATGTCGTGCTCGATCAGGACCACCGTGGTGCCGAATTCGTCGTTCACGTCGAGGATGAAGCGGCACATGTCCTGCTTCTCCTCCAGGTTCATGCCTGCCATCGGCTCGTCGAGCAGCAGCACCTGCGGCTCCATCGCCAGCGCGCGCCCGAGGTCCACGCGCTTCTGCAGGCCGTAGGGCAGCTGCCCCACGGGCACCTTGCGGAAGGCCTGGATCTCCAGGAAGTCGATGATCCGCTCCACGTATTCGCGGTGCCGGATCTCCTCGCGCTCGGCCGGCCCGATGCGCAGCGCCTGCAGGAAGATGTTGCTGCGGATGCGCAGGTTGCGCCCGGTCATGATGTTGTCCAGGACGCTCATGCCCTTGAACAGCGCCAGGTTCTGGAAGGTGCGGGCGATGCCCATCTCCGCCACCTGGCGGCTCTTCATGTGGTTGAAGTGCTGGCCCCGGAAGGTGATCGTGCCCTGCTGCGGCTGGTACACGCCGTTGATGCAATTGAGCATCGAGCTCTTGCCGGCGCCGTTGGGGCCGATGATCGCGCGCACCTCGTGCTCGCGCACGTCGAACGAGATGTCGGTGAGCGCCTTCACGCCGCCGAAGGCCAGCGAGATGTTCTGCACGTCGAGGATCACCTCGCCGATGCGGCGGCCGGTGACGGGCGTGTCCTGCGCCGCGGGGGCGGCGGCGGGCCGCCCGGGTGCGATCACTTCGCCCTCGGCGGGCACGGAGGTGAACGCGGTGTCCAGGGAAGGTGCGAGTTCTGCCATGATCTTCATGCCGCCGCCCTCACCGGCGCGAAGGTGCGGGCATCCATGATCTTCAGCGTCGCGCTCACGCTGCCGGTGCGCCCGTCCTCGAACTTCACCTGCGTCTCAATGTACTGCTCGGTCCTGCCGCCGTACAGGGCATCGACCAGCACGCCGTACTTTTCCGCGATGAAGCCCCGGCGGACCTTGTTCGTACGCGTGAGCTCGCCGTCGTCGGCATCGAGCTCCTTGTGCAGCACGAGGAAGCGGTGGATCTGGCTGCCGGCCAGGCGTTCGTCCAAGGCCAGGTCCGCGTTGACCTTCTCGATGCAATCCTTGATGAGGGCGTACACCTCGGGCTTCTGCGCCAGGTCGGTGTAGCCCGCGTAGGGCAGGTTGCGCTTCTCGGCCCAGTTGCCCACGGCGTCGAAGTCGATGTTGATCATCACGCAGGCGCGGTCGCGGCCGTCACCCATGGCGACGGCTTCCTTGATGTGCGGGAAGAACTTCAGCTTGTTCTCGATGTACTTGGGCGCGAACATGGAGCCGTCGCCGAGCCGCCCGACGTCCTTGGCGCGGTCGATGATCTTCAGGTGCCCGTGCGCGTCGAGGAAGCCGGCGTCGCCCGTGTGGTACCAGCCTTCGCCGTCCTTCACTTCGGCCGTGGCCTCGGGGTTCTTGTAGTACTCCTTGAGCAGCCCCGGCGAGCGCACCAGGATCTCGCCGCTGTCGGCCAGCTTGATCTCCACGCCGCGGCAGGGCACGCCCACCGTGTCGGAATGCACCTGGTTGTCCGGCTGCATGCAGACGAACACCGCCGTCTCCGTGCTGCCATAGAGCTGCTTGAGGTTGATGCCGATGGCGCGGTAGAACGCGAACAGGTCCGGTCCGATCGCTTCGCCGGCGGTGTAGGCCACGCGCACGCGCGACATCCCCAGGTTGTTGCGCAGCGGCCCGTACACCGCCAGGTTGCCGATCGCGTACTTCAGGCGGTCCAGCGCGCCCACCGGCTTGCCGTCGCGCAGCGCGGGACCGACGCGGCGCGCCAGGTCCATGAAGGCGTGGAACATCCTGCGCTTGATCGCGCCGGCGTCCTCCATGCGGATCATCACGCTGGTGAGCAGCGCCTCGAAGATCCGCGGCGGCGCGAAGTAGTAGGTCGGCCCGATCTCCTTCAGGTCGATCATCACCGTGGCGCCCGACTCGGGGCAGTTCACGACGTAGCCGCAGGCCAGCCACTGCGCGTAGCTGAAGATGTTCTGGCCGATCCACGCGGGCGGCAGGTAGGCCAGCACTTCCTCGCGTTCGGTGAGGCGGTCGAATTCCTGCCCGGCGCGGGCCCGATCGAGCAGCGTGCGGTGCGTGTGCACCACGCCCTTGGGCTTGCCGGTGGTGCCGGAGGTGAAGAACATGGCGGCCACGTCGTCCGGCTGGCCCGCTTCCACCTCGGCGCGGAACAGGCCGGGGTTGGCCTCGGCGATGCGCCGTCCCGTCTCGAGCAGCGCGTCCAGGCCCTCCAGCCCCGCCTCGTTGTAGTTGCGCAGCCCGCGCGGGTCGTCGAAGAAGATCGTGGCCAGCTGCGGGCAGCGCGGGCGGATCTCCAGCAGCTTGTCGACCTGCTCCTGGTCCTCCGCCAGCGCGAAGCGCACCTCGGCGTTGTGGATCGGGAACACGCATTCCTCGGCCGCCGCGTCCTGGTACAGCGGCACCGGGACGGCGCCGATCGCCTGCGCGGCCAGCATGGTGGCGTACAGGCGGGGGCGGTTCGCCCCGATCACCACCATGTGCTCGCCGCGGCGCAGGCCGGCCTCGCGCAGGCCGCACGCCAGGTGCTCCACCATGCGCGCCAGGTCCGCCCACGACAGCGGTTGCCAGATGCCGTATTCCTTTTCGCGCATCGCGGCGGCGTTCGGCCGCTGGGCTGCGTGGTGCATCAGCAGCCGCGGGAATGTTGTCTCCATCGCCTTGTCCTTACCGGAGAGGTAGAGCGGCAATGTAGGGACGGGTTTGACGTCGATCTGTCTTCGTAACGACGTTCCTAGGGAATGTCCTAGTAGGGGCTGCCCCTAAGCCGGACGCTCTTGAGGCAGGTCAACTGGAATCGCGCGACCGCTGGTGCAATCGGCCTATGGAAGCATCCACAGGTCCCGCGTCTCCCGAGCGCCAGCCGTCGCACAAGGTCGTCTCGGCGTTGCTGGCGACCATGGACGACCTGTCCGCACGCAAGGCTGCCCCGCGTCCGCGCCAGGACGACCCGCAGCAGAACATGCGGATGCTCTCGCGGCTCGCGCAGGAAAGCCCGAACGTCGTGCTGCGGCTCGACGCGGCCGGCACCGTGCTCTATTCCAACCCCGCCGGCGCGCGGTTCCTGGCCGCCTGCGGCGCCGTGGAGGGCCACGGCGTGCCCGCGCCGTGGGCCGAACTGGCGCGCGAGACCTGCGAGTTCGGCATGGTGCGCAGCGAGGAGATGGAGGTCGGCGACGCCCTGTACGACGTGACCCTCGCGCCCGTGCCCGAGGACGGCTACGTCAACGTCTACGCCGCCGACATCACCCGCCGCCGCCGCGCCGAGAACGCCGCGCGCGAGGCCGGCGAGAAGCTGCTGCGCAGCCTGGAGCAGACCATCGCCATGGTGTCGCGCGCGGTGGAAAAGCGCGACCCGTCCACCTCCGGGCACCAGCTGCGCGTGGCCGCAATCGCCGTCGCGATCGGGCGCGAGATGGGGCTGGCGCCGCAGCGCATCGAAGGCCTGCGCCTGGGCGCCACCATCCACGACATCGGCAAGCTGCACACGCCCGCCGAACTGCTCACCAAGCCCGGCAAGCTGATGGCGCTGGAGATCGAATTGATCCGCCAGCACCCGCTGACCGGCTACGAGATCGTCAAGGACGTCGACTTCCCGTGGCCGGTGGCGCAGATGGTGCTGCAGCACCACGAACGCATGGACGGCACCGGCTATCCGCACGGCCTCAAGGGCGAGGAGATCCTGCTGGAGTCGCGCATCCTGGCCGTCGCCGACGTGGTGGACGGCCTGAGCACGCACCGCCCCTACCGGCCCGCGCTGGGCCTGGAGACGGCGCTGCAGGAGATCGAGCGCATGCGCGGCCGCTGGCTGGATGCGCAGGCCGTCGACGCCTGCCTGCGCCTGTTCCGCGAACGGGGGTTCCAGCTGCCCGCCTGAGTTGTTCTGTTGCTGGGAGCTGCGTACTCGCCGCAGGAGACGGCGAACCGCAGGCCAATCGAAGAAGGTCAAGACCATGTCCACGCAATCCAACGTCGTGCCCGCCGCGGCCGAATCGCCGCAGTCCGTCGCCCTCGCCTGGCCCGCCCCGCACCACATGCGGGTGATCGACAACCGCACCGCGGACGAGGCCGAGCGCGCCCTCGTCACCCTCCAGGGCGGCGAGAAGCTGCTCGGGATCGTGCTTGCCATCGACTTCGAGCAGGGCAGGCTGGACTTCCAGCCCGAGCGCGGCGGCAAGCGCGTGCTCGCCTTCCGCGATTTCCGCAGCCTGTTCCTCTCGCGTTCGATCGAGCTGGAATCCGTGCCGCTGGCGGTGCCGCCGGGCGCGGTGGCCACCCGGTCCAAGCGTGTCAAGCGCGCCTGCACCGTGCGCCTGAAGGACGGCGCGGTGCTGCAGGCCGACGTGGCCGCCGTGCTGCCGCGCCAGGCCGGCCTGTTCCTCTATGTCGTGAACTACGCCGACGCCGTGCTGCGCTGGTTCGTGCCGGCGCAGGCGGTGGCGCACTACCGCGTGGGCGAGCACGTCAGCGCGCTGCCGCAGGAACTGGTGCAGTTGCAGCCGGCGCAGGCCGCCAACGTCGGCGAATTCAACGGCCGCGACCGCAGCGAGACCCGCGAGGAAGTCGAGGAGGCGCTCGCGCGCCGCAAGCTCACGCGCAAGCACCTGGGCGACGTGCTGGTGCAGGAAGGCGTGATCACGCCGCAGCAGCGCGACGACGCGCTGGAGCGCCAGAAGAAGGACGAGAGCCGCCAGCTGCACGAGCTGCTGGTGGAAATGGGCGCGGTGAGCCGCGAGGTGATCCGGCAGGTGATGGTCAGCCAGCTGGGCGTGCCGGCGGTGAACCTCACGCGCTTTCCCTTCGATGCGAATGCGTTGAAGGCGATCAAGCCGGAACTGGCGCGCAAGCACCTCGCCATGCCTCTGTTCCGCTCGGAAAAGCGCATGACCGTGGCGCTGGAGAACCCGCTGTCGTGGGAAGCCCTGCACGAGCTGGAGTTCTTCACCGGGCTGAAGGTGGACCCGTGCCTGGCGACCCGGCAGGAGCTGCAGGCGGCCATCGAGCAGTTCTATGGCGAGCCCCGCAGCAACGAGATGGTCGGCCAGCTGCTGCAGCGCCTGGGCGAGGAGGGCGCGCTGCTGCCCGAGACGACCCGGGAGGACCCGGTCACCGAGTCCGACAACACGCTGGTGCGCCTGGTCAACAAGATGATCATGGACGCCTTCGAGCAGGGCGCCTCCGACATCCACATCGAGTCGCGCGCGGACGACAAGCCCAGCCGGGTGCGCTTCCGCATCGACGGCGTGCTCACGCCCTACATCGAGGTGCCGCCGAACTTCCGCGCCGCCTTCGTCTCGCGCCTGAAGATCATGGCGGAACTCGACATCTCGGAGCGCCGCCGCCCGCAGGACGGCCGCATCCTGTTCGAGAACTGGGGCCCGCGCCACATCGAGCTGCGGGTGGTGACGATCCCCACCGCCGGCGGGCTGGAAGACGTGGTGATGCGGATCCTGGCGGCGCCGCGGGCGCTGTCGCTCGAGCAGGTGGGCATGCCGCCGCGCGACCTCGACTACCTCAAGCAGATGGCGGCGCGCTCCTATGGGCTGCTGTTCGTGTGCGGCCCCACCGGCTCGGGCAAGACCACCACGCTGCACTCGCTGCTGGCGCACATCAATACGCCGGACCGCAAGATCTGGACGGTCGAAGACCCGGTGGAAATCACCCAGGACGGCCTGTGCCAGGTGCAGGTGAACCCCAAGCTGGGCCTGACCTTCCCCGAAGTGCTGAAAAGCTTCCTGCGCGCGGACCCCGACGTGATCATGGTGGGCGAGACGCGCGATGCCGAGACCGCCCGCACCGTGACGGCAGCCTCGCTGACCGGCCACCTCGTGTTCTCCACGATGCACACCAACAGTGCAGTCGAAAGTGTGCTGCGCCTGCTGGACCTGGAGGTGGACCCGTTCAACTTCTCCGATGCCCTGCTGGGCGTGGTCGGCCAGCGCCTGGTGCGCAAGCTGTGCCACTGCAAGCGGCCCCATCTGGCGAGCGCCGAGGAGGTCGAGGCGCTGGCCCACGAGTACTGCCGCGAGACCCACCAGGCGCCCGACGAGATCGCGGCCCGGTGGCGCTCGCGCTACGGCAACCCGCAGGGCCAGATCACCCTGTACGCCCCAGGGGGCTGCCCGGAGTGCGACCAGAGCGGATACAAGGGCCGGCTGGGGGTCTACGAGGTGCTGGCGAACACGCCGGCAGTGAAGAAGGCGATCCAGCAGAAGGCGCCGTCCGACGAAATCCTGCGCCTGGCTGTTGCGGATGGCATGACAACGCTCGAACAGGATGCCCTGGAGAAGACGATGCAAGGGCATCTTGATCTGAAACAGGTTCTTGCCAGCTGCCGCTAGCCAGAATGGGACAAAGCTTGCGGAACCGAAGCCATGATGCCCGCTGACCTCACCCTCCATCAGCGCCGGCGCGACCCGACGCCGGCGGAACTCGCGAGCATCCCCTGGCTGCCCGTGCTGCTGCCCGCCGAACGCGAACGCGCGGTGCCGCAGATCAAGGTCGGCGACGCGCTGCCCGGCGACTACGTCTGCCGGGTGGGCCGCCCCGTGACCTACTGGTTCGGCGTGATCGAAGGCCTGCTCAAGATGAGCAACGACAACGAGCAGGGCCAGAGCATCACCTTCAGCGGCCTGCCGCCCGGCGGCTGGTTCGGCGAGGGCACGGTCCTCAAGCGCGAGAGCTACCGCTACAACGTGCAGGCGCTGCGCAAGAGCGTGGTGGCGGGCCTGCCGACCGATACCTTCCACTGGCTGCTCGATCACTCCATCGGCTTCAACCGCTTCGTGATGAACCAGCTGAACGAGCGGCTGGGGCAGTTCATCGCCGCGCGCGAGATCGACCGCATGAGCAACCCGGACCTGCGGGTGGCCCGCAGCCTGGCGGCGCTGTTCAATGCGGTGCTGTTCCCCGGCGTGGGCGAAGTGCTGCGCATCACCCAGCAGGAGCTGGCCTACCTGGTCGGCCTGTCGCGCCAGCGCGTGAACGAGGCGCTCGCCGCCCTGCAGGAGCAGGGGATCATCCAGGTGGAATACGGCGGCCTGCGGGTGCTCGACCTGCAGGCGCTGCGCACCGCGATGCCGGCCCCGCGCATCAAGGCGACCGCGCCGCAGAGCGCGACCGGGTCGCCAACACCGGCTTAGCGGCGCAGGGTCGCCGCGGCGCGGCGCCCTTCCTCCAGCAGCGCGGGCAATTCGCCCGCCGGCAGCGGCTCGCCCGCGCCGCGGGTGCCTTGTTTCCACACGAACACCGCCTGGCCGTTGTGCACGCCGGCATGGCCCGGGGTGGCGGCGACGGGTTGCAGCGTGCCGCCCGGTGCGCCCGCCGCGCCCGGCGCGAGCGGCAGGACGGCCACGGTGACTTCGTACCAGGTGTCGGGGTGCTCCTCGCCGCGTGACTCGCGCACGGAATAGCGGACCTGCAAGAGGGCGAACGGCGGCTGGGTGGAGCGGCCGTCGATCAGGCGGGGGCACTGCAGCTCGCCGTGGCGCGCCCAGTCGTCCCATGGCGCGGGGCGGCCGAAGCTGGCGCAGTCGGCGGCCGTGCCGGTGCGAAAGGTCCCTTGCACCGCGCTGGCGGCGGCGCTCCAGCCTTCGTCGCGCTGCCCCTCGATGCGGCGCCCGACCAGGAACAGCAGCACGAACAGGGGCACCACCATGACCGCGGCCACCGTGTGCAGTCCGCGCATCCATGCCGCAGCGCCGGCGACCGCGACAAGGACCAGGAGTGCGACCAGCCAGGGCATGGCCGGCATCGTACCGGAGCCGGCCCGCTGTCCCGCCCGCGTGTGCACAATCGGTGCCTTCCCATGACCGCCGAATCCCCGACCACCCGCCTGAACAAACGCATGGCCGACCTGGGCCTGTGCTCGCGCCGCGAGGCCGACGAGTGGATCGCCCGCGGCTGGGTGAAGGTGAACGGGCAGGTGGCGCCCATGGGGCTGCAGGTGGGGCCCGAGGCCCGCATCGAGGTCGATGCGAAGGCGCGCGGCCAGCAGCGCGAGCAGGTGACCATCCTGGTGCACAAGCCGGTGGGCTACGTGAGCGGGCAGGCCGAGGACGGCTACGAGCCGGCCAAGGTGCTGGTGCAGCCGCGCACCCGCTGGAAGGGCGACCTGTCGCCGCGGCGCTTCGCGCCTTCGCAGCTCCAGAGCCTGGTGCCGGCGGGGCGCCTGGACATCGATTCCACCGGGCTGCTGGTGCTGACCCAGGACGGCCGCGTGGCGCGCCAGCTGGTCGCGGAGGACTCCGACATCGAGAAGGAGTACCTGGTGCGGGTGGCCTTCGGCGCGGCGGTGGAGAACGTGCAGGCGGCGTTCCCGCCGGCGCAGCTGGCGCGCCTGCGCCACGGGCTGTCGCTGGACGGGCAGCCCCTGAAGCCCGCACGGGTGGACTGGCAGAACCCGGAGCAGCTGCGCTTCGTGCTCACCGAGGGCAGGAAGCGCCAGATCCGGCGCATGTGCGAGGCCGTCGGCCTGCGGGTGGTGGGCCTCAAGCGGGTGCGCATCGGGCGCGTCACGCTGGGGCAGCTGCCGCTCGGGCAATGGCGCTATCTCGGGCCGCAGGAGCGGTTCTGAAGGAGGCGGGATGAAGCTGTGGATGGCCGCTTGGGCGCTCGCGTGCGGCGCGGCGCACGCGCAGGGCACCGTCAACGCGATCTGCAGCACCGACCAGTCGTGGTGCGAACTCGCCGCCCAGGAATTCGGCAAGGCCACCGGCATCCGCGTGCTGCAGACGCGCAAGCCCACGGGCGAGGCGCTGGCGCAGATCCGCGCCGAGGCCGCCAACCCCAAGACCGACCTGTGGTGGGGCGGCACCGGCGACCCGTTCTACCAGGCGGCGGAAGTCGGCCTGCTGGAGTCCTATCGCCCCGATTACCTGGGCGACCTGCACGGGTGGGCCGTGCGCCAGTACGCCATGAGCCAGAACATGGTGGGCGGCTTCTATACCAGCGCGATCGGCTTCGGCTGGAACGAGGAGGTGCTCAGGAAGCGCAAGCTGCCGCCGCCCAAGTGCTGGAAGGACCTGCTCGATCCGCGCTACAAGGGCGAGATCGAGACCTCGCATCCGGGCTCCAGCGGCACGGGCTACACGATCGTCGCCGGCCTCGTGCAGCTGATGGGCGAGGACGCCGCCTTCGACTACCTGAAGAAGCTGCACCGCAACGTGACCCAGTACACCCGCAGCGGCACCGCGCAGGCGCGCAGCGTGGCCAAGGGCGAGGTGGCGATCGGCGTGAGCTTTCTGTTCGGATTCGACAACGAGCGCCTCACCAACAAGTTCCCGGTGTTCTCCGCCGCGCCCTGCGAGGGCACGCCCTACGAGATCGGCGGCATCGCCCTGGTCAAGGGCGCGCGCAACCGCGCCGAGGCGAAGCGCTATTACGACTGGCTCATGAGCCCCGCCGGCCAGCAGATCGGCGCGCGCGCCAACAGCCTGCAGGTGCCGGCCAACAAGACCTTCAAGCCCGATCCGCGCATCCCCGCGCTGGAGAACGTGCGCCTGATCAAGTACGACTTCGAGAAGTACGGCCGCGCGGCGGAACGCCGGCGGCTGGTGGACCGCTGGGTGCGCGAGGTGGAATCGCTGCCGCGGTGATGCGCTGGCTCAGGCCGGCGTGACCTTGCCCGCGAGCAGCAGGTGCCCGAGCGCTTCGACGGCGCCGCCGGTCTGCGCGTCTTCCTGCAGGCGTTGCTGCACGGCATCGAGCAGGGCGGGGAATTCGGGATCGTTCAGGAGGCCGGCGCCGAATTCGCGGGCCAGTTCGGCCTCCAGGTAGATGCGCACCGCCTTGCGGGGGCGGTCGGGATCCTGCGGGGCGAGGGCGGCGATGCGCTGCGCCATGGCGGCCGACACGGTGCAGGGGCTGCGGCCCGCTGCGCGCGGGGGCGATCCGGCCGCGGCCGGGGCCACCGTGCGTTCGCGCGCGGCCGCGGATTGCGTGCGCACGGCCGCGGCGAGGCGCCGGCTCGGATCGATCGTGGTCATGCTCAGTGCAGCCCGCGCGAATACGCGGAGAGCAGCACGTGCGCCGCGGCGGCCTCCGGCGCGGGTTCTTCCTCCGCGGCCCGGGCGCCGCTCTGCAGCCGTTCCACCGCTTCGACGACCTGCAGGATGTCGGAGCACAGCGCGGGGTTGGCGGGCGTGCACTGCAGGCCGGTGCGGAAGTGCGCCAGCGACTCCTCGAAGGCGTTCTGGGCCAGCGCGGCGAAACCGCGCACGAAGTGCAGCAGGGCTTCGCCCTCGGGCAGCTCGAACAGGGGTTGCCACGTCAGCAGCGCCACCGGCGCCCGGCTGGAGCTGAATTGCAGCAGCCCGAGCTGGTAGCGGGCCAGCGCGAAATCGGGTGCCAGCAGCAGGGCGTTGGCGAACGAGAGCTCCGCCTCGGCGAACTCGCCGGCGCTGGCCTGCTCGGAGGCGAGCAGGAAATGCGGCAGGGCCGAAGCCGGATCGGCTTCGCGGGCGCGGCGGAACAGCGCGACGGCGGAGTCGCGCTGGCCTTCGCGGCTGGCGGCCATGCCTTCGGCGAGGAGGCGTTCGAGGTCGGCAGGTTGGTCCATGGGGTCGTCCTTGGAGAGTACATCCGCCGGAAGGAGGTGCCGTTTAGCCCCGGGTGGGGATGGGCCGCGGCCCGGCCACGTTCAGGCCGGGGCCGTGCTCCTGAGCCGTTCCAGCAGCCGCTCGGTCTCGATTGCGTAGTGCTTGCCGCTGTCCCGGTGGATGCCCCCTTCCGCCTCCAGCACGCCCAGGCTGCGGGCGACCGTTTCGCGCCGCGCGCCGAGCAGGTCCGCCAGCGCCACGTGGGTCGGCAGCTCCAGGCAGGTGGAATCCTGGGCCTGCGCGAGCAGCAGGAGCACGCAGGCGAGCTGGTTGGTGGTGCCCCGCAGGCGCACCGCTTGCGACCAGGCGGCGAGCGATCCGCACAGGGCCATCGCGGTGCTCGCGAGATGGCGCGAGAAGGCCGGGTGCGTTTCCGCCACGTCGGCGAGCACCCGCATGGGGATCTCGCAGATGCGGCAATCCGTGGCCGCCACCCATGCCACGGGGCTGGGCTGGCCGAACAGGCCGAACAGGCCCAGGGCCGCGCCGCGCCCCGTCATCGCGACCGGCCGTGACTGCCCGTCGACGCCCAGCCGCAAGCCGAAGGCGCTGCCGGAGCGGATCACGCGCACGCGCATGGCGACCTCGCCCTCGGCGGCCAGTTCGTCGCCTCGAGGCGTGCGGCTGCGGCGGATGGACGGCTCGACGGCCTCCAGCTCGCTGGGCCCCAGCCCGGAAGTGAGGCAGGCCAGCCGCGCGGTGCAAAGCGCGCACACCGAGCGGGTGCGTGCGTTCGAAGCATTCATGCAGGGGACCTTGCCGGGGACATGAAGGAACTCTAGAGAAACTCCCCCCTGCGCCGCAAGCCCGTTGGCCAAGCTCCGTGCAGAAGCCGCCGCGCGGCAACCGCCCGTCGGTCGAATCGCAGCTGAGCGAAACGCGAAGTGACGAAACGCGCACCGGCATGTAGCCGCTGGTAAGCGCGCGAGGGCCCCCCGCGACGCCGCCGAACAATCGAACTGTCGAACGGAAGAAGAACTGCACGCTTCAAAGCGGCGGCCACGACAGAATGAAAAGTCTTGCTCTGAATGGGAGAGCGAGCGACGGGGCTCAGAGGAAGCCCGGGCGTTCGCCGATGGGAGAGGCGCTGGTCTACGTGCTGCTGGCGGTGCTGCCGCTGGCGGCCTGGGACGTCAGCCGGCGCGGACTGTTCCGGCCCGGCGACGACGTGGGCTACTGGCTGGGAGTGGCGGGCGGCACCATGATGCTGCTGCTGTTCGCCTATCCCCTGCGCAAGCACCTGCGGTTCGCGCGCGGCTGGGGGCGGGTCAAGGGCTGGTTCCTGGTGCACGTGGTGCTGGGCATCGGCGGACCCTTGCTGATCCTGTTGCATACCACCTTCAGCGTCGGCTCGCTGAACGCCGGCGTCGCCCTCTTCAGCATGATCGCGGTGGCGCTGAGCGGCGTGGTCGGGCGCTTCCTCTACACCCGGGTGCACCGCGAGCGCAACGGCCGGCAAGTGAGCTTCGAGGCGTTGCGCACGCGGGCGGGGCTGGACCAGCACGAGGCGCGCTCGCGCCTGGCCTTCGCACCGGAAGTCGAGCAGCGGCTGATCGCCTTCGCGAAGGCGGAGCTGCAGGCGCGCCCCGGGTTGCGGACCTGGCTGCGGCAGGCGCTGCTGCTGCCGGCCAGGCAGTGGCTCGTGTACCGGCGTTGCGTGCGCGAACTGCAGGCGCCGCTGGACCGGCTGGCGCGGCACGCCGGCTGGTCGGAAGCGGATCGCCGCCGGCGCGACCGCCTCGCGCGCAAGCTGGTGCGCCGTTACCTGGCCGCGGTCGTCAGCGTGGCCGGCTTCACCGCGTGCGAGCGCCTGTTCTCCCTGTGGCACGTGGCGCACATCCCCTTCGTCTACATGCTGGTGCTCAGTGCGGCGGTGCACGTGGTGGCAGTGCATGCCTATTGAGGGGAACGAAGATGCCCCCCGACTGCACCGTCCCCTGTCGCGGCTGGCGCGCTGGCGTGCTCGCGGTGGTGCTGGCGCTGCTCGCCATGCTGCTGCCCACGGCGGCGCGCGCGCAGGGCGGGGTCGAAAGCGCCCTGTCGCCGGGGCCGCTGATCGAGGGCCACGCCAAATACGACGCCGACTGCGGCAAGTGCCATGTGCGCTTCGACCGCAAGGCGCAGGAAGGGCTCTGCCTGGACTGCCACAAGGAAGTGGCGGCCGACGTGCGCAGCAAGGCGGGCTACCACGGCCGCATCCGCAACCGCGACGCCTGCCGCAGCTGCCACACCGACCACAAGGGCCGCACGGCGCGGATCTCCAGCTTCGAGCCCCGCAAGTTCGACCACCGCCAGACCGACTACCTGCTGCGCGGGGCGCACGAGCAGGTCGAGTGCGCCCGCTGCCACCTGCCGCAGCGCAAGTACCGCGAGGCGCCGCAGGACTGCGCGTCCTGCCACGGCAAGGACGACGTGCACAAGGCCTCGCTGGGCCCGCGCTGCGCCGACTGCCACACCGAGTCGGACTGGAAGAAGGCGCGCTTCGATCACTCCACCTCGCGCTTTCCGCTGGCGGGCAAGCATGTGGACGCCAGGTGCGCGGACTGCCACAAGGACAACCGCTACCAGGAGACGCCGAGGGACTGCCAGGCCTGCCACCGCGCCGACGACGAGCGCAAGGGCCACAAGGGGCAGTTCGGTCCCAAGTGCGAGACCTGCCACAACGCGAAGGCGTGGAAGCCCAGCGACTTCAGCCATGACCGCGACACCCGCTACGCGCTGCGCGGCAAGCATGCGGGCGCCACCTGCGTGGCCTGCCACAAGACGCCGCTGTACCGCGCCAGGCTCAGCCAGGACTGCATGGCCTGCCACAAGGCGGACGACAAGCACCAGGGCACGCTCGGGTCCGACTGCGCCGCCTGCCACGGCGAGCGCAGCTGGAAGGAGCCGCCGCGCTTCGACCACGGCGCCACCAGCTTCCCGCTGCTCGGCGCGCACGCCAGGGTGGAATGCAAGGGCTGCCACCGCGGCCCGCTGTTCAAGGAGGCGGCCCGCGAGTGCATCGGCTGCCACCGCAAGGACGACAAGCACGCGGGCTCCCTGGGCACCGCCTGCGCGGACTGCCACGCGGAGACCACCTGGAAGGAGACCCGCGCCCGCTTCGACCACGACCGCACCCGCCTGCGCCTGCGCAATGCGCATGCGGCGGCCATGTGCAGCGCGTGCCACCGCGATGCCAAGGACTACCGCGGCGTGCCGGTGGACTGCATCGGCTGCCACCGCAAGGACGACAAGCACGAGGGCCAGCTGGGCCTGAAGTGCGAGAGCTGCCACGGCGACAAGTCCTGGAAGGTCGACAGGTTCGACCACTCGCGGGCCCGCTACCCGCTGGTCGGCCGGCACCTGCGCGTCGAATGCAAGGAGTGCCACCGCAGCGCCCGCTACAAGGACACGCCGCGCGAGTGCCTGGCCTGCCACCGCAAGGACGACCGCCACGACGGGCGCCTCGGCGCGCGCTGCGAGAACTGCCACAACGCCCGTGACTGGCCGCTCTGGTCCTACGAGCACGGCAAGACGGCCTTCGCCCTCGACGGGGCCCACCGCAAGGTGCGCTGCGAAGGCTGCCATCGCAAGCCGGCACCGGCCGGCAGGGACACGGCACCGCTAGGCGTGACCTGCGCCGCGTGCCACGGCGCCGAGGACGTGCACGGCGGCCAGTTCGGAGTCCGGTGCGAGCAGTGCCACGTGAGCGAGAGCTGGAAGACCCTCAGGGGCCAGGCCGGCTTCCCGGATAACCGCGCCCCGCAGGGCGGGAGGGGAAAACCATGAACGGGATTGCAGGGAAGGGATCGATGCTGGTTCGCTGGCTGCTGGCGTTGCTGCTGGCAGTGGCCGGCGGGGTGCTGCTCGCGCAGTCGGTGGCGTCGCGCGTCGCGGAGCATGCCAAGACCGGCTACGCGCTCACGGGCTCGCACACCAGCGCGCGCTGCGAGGACTGCCACCAGCAGGGGGTGTTCCGCGGCACGCCGCGCGACTGCGCGAGCTGCCACGTGCGCGGCGCGCGGCTGGCGGGCAGCAACGCCGTGCTGCCGGCGGTGCACATCCCGACCCGGGCGACCTGCGAAACGTGCCACAACACCGTGCGGTTCGCCGGCGCGAAGTTCAATCACATGGGGACCTCCGCGGACCAGTGCGGCAGCTGCCACAACGGCGTGCTGGCGGGCGGCAAGCCGGCCACCACGGTGCATGCGGCCGTTGCGGGCAACTGCGGCGACTGCCACAAGTCCGCGGTGAGCTGGACCCCCGTCGCGCCCGATCACGGCACGTTCAGCGCCGCCACCGCATGCGCCTCGTGCCACAACGGCGGCACGGCGGGCGGCAAGCCGGCCACGCACATGCCGACCACGGGCAACTGCCTGGCCTGCCACACCGTCGCGGCCTGGAAGCCGGCGACCTGGAACCACACCCAGCAGGCGGTGGCCAACCAGTGCGCGAGCTGCCACAACGGCACCGTCGCCTCGGGGCGGGCGGGCAACCACATCCCCACCCAGTCGCTGGCCGGCGTGAGCATCGGCAACTGCGACAGCTGCCACAAGGCCGGCTTCAGCAACTGGTCGCCGGGCTATTTCCATCGCAACGTGACCGTGTCCAACCAGTGCGCGACCTGCCACCTCTCGGCCAGCTACGGCCTGAGCGCCAAGCCCGGCACGCCGGTGCACACCGGGGTCAACGGCAACTGCGAGAGCTGCCACAACGCGACCGACAGCTGGCAGTCCACCGTCAAGCCCGACCACGGCCAGCTGCCCGCCGGCTCGATCTGCGCGTCGTGCCACAACGGCACGGCGGCCGGCGGCAAGCCCGCGAATCACCTGAGCACCACGGCCAACTGCAGCACCTGCCACACGGGGACGGCGTGGAAGCCGACGACCTGGAACCACACGCAGCAGGCGGTGGCGAACCAGTGCGCGACCTGCCACAACGGCACCATCGCCAGCGGCCGCTCGGCCAACCACATCCCCAACCAGTCGCTGACCGGCGTCACCATCGCCAACTGCGACAGCTGCCACAAGGGGGGCTACGGCAGCTGGGCGCCGGGTTACTTCCACCGCAACGTGACGGTGGGCAACCAGTGCGCCACCTGCCACCTGGCCGGCACCTATGGCCAGACCTCCAAGCCGAACACGGCGATCCACGCCAGCGTGACGGGCAAGTGCGAGAGCTGCCACACCTCCACCGCGAGCTGGCAGTCGACCAGCAAGCCCGATCACGGCGCCTTCACGGCGGCGACGAATTGCGCGAGTTGCCATAACGGCAGCACCGCCGGTGGAAAGACCGCTACGCACCTTCCCACCACGGCCAACTGCATCTCCTGCCACACGGTCGCGGCGTGGAAGCCCTCGACCTGGACCCACACGCAACAGGCGGTGACGAACCAGTGTTCGACCTGCCACAACGCCACGATCGCATCGGGCCGCTCCGCCAACCACATCCCGAACCAGTCGCTCACCGGCGTCAGCATCGGCAACTGCGACAGCTGCCACAAGGCCGGATACAGCAACTGGTCGCCCGGCTACTTCCACCGCAACGTGACGGTCGGCAACCAGTGCGCCAGCTGCCACCTGGCCGGCACCTATGGCCAGACCTCCAAGCCGAATACGGCGATCCACGCCAGCGTGACGGGCAAGTGCGAGAGCTGCCACAACTCCACCGCGAGCTGGCAGTCGACCAGCAAGCCCGATCACGGCGCCTTCACGGCGGCGACCAACTGCGCGAGTTGCCACAACGGCAGCACGGCAGGGGGCAAGACGGCCACGCACCTTCCGACCACGGCCAACTGCATTTCCTGCCACACGGTCGCGGCGTGGAAGCCCTCGACCTGGAACCACACGCAGCAGGCGGTCGCGAACCAGTGTTCGACCTGCCACAACGCAACGATCGCATCGGGCCGGCCGGGCAACCACATCCCGAACCAGTCGCTCACCGGCGTCAACAGCGGCAACTGCGACAGCTGCCACAAGGCAGGGTACAGCAACTGGTCGCCCGGCTACTTCCACCGCAACGTGACGGTCGGCAACCAGTGCGCCACCTGCCACCTGACGGGCAGCTATGGGCTCACGTCCAAGCCGAATACGGCGATCCACGCCAGCGTGACCGGCTCCTGCGAGGGTTGCCACAACTCCACCGCGAGCTGGCAGTCGACCACCAAACCAAACCACAGCCTGTTCACCGCTGCGACCAACTGCGCGACCTGCCATAACGGCAGCACGGCCACCGGCAAGACGGCCACGCACCTTCCCACCACGGCCAACTGCATCTCCTGCCACACGGTCGCGACCTGGAAGCCCTCGACCTGGAACCACGGGCAGCAGGCGGTGACCAACCAATGCTCGACCTGCCACAACGGCACGATCGCCAGCGGCCGTTCGGCCAACCACATTCCCAACCAGTCGCTCACCGGCGTCAACATCGGCAACTGCGACAGCTGCCACAAGGCCGGCTATGCGAGCTGGACGCCGGCGTCCTTCCACCGCTCCGCGACGGTGAGCAACCAGTGCGCGACCTGCCACCTCACGGGCAGCTACGGCCAGACCGCCAAGCCGAATACGGCGGTGCATGCCAGCGTGACCGGCTCCTGCGAGGGTTGCCACAACTCCACCGCGAGCTGGCAGTCGACCACCAAGCCGAACCACAGCCTGTTCACCTCGGCGACCAACTGCGCGACCTGCCATAACGGCAGCACGGCCACCGGCAAGACGGCCACGCACCTTCCGACGACGGCCAACTGCATCTCCTGCCACACGGTCGCGACGTGGAGGCCCTCGACCTGGAACCATACCCAGCAGGTGGTGACGAGCCGGTGCTCGACCTGCCACAACGGCACCATCGCCAGCGGCCGCCCGGCCAACCACATCCCCAACCAGTCGCTCACGGGCGTGAGCCTGCCCAACTGCGACAGCTGCCACAAGGCCGGCTACGCGAGCTGGACGCCGGCGTACTTCCACCGCTCCGCGACGGTGAGCAACCAGTGCGCCACCTGCCACCTCACGGGCAGCTACGGCCAGACCGCCAAGCCGAATACGGCGGTGCATGCGAGCGTGACCGGCGCGTGCGAGGGCTGCCACAATTCCACCGCGAGCTGGCTGTCGACGACCAAGCCGAACCACAGCCTGTTCACGCCCGCCACCAACTGCGCCAGCTGCCACAACGGCAGCACGGCGTCGGGCAAGAAGGCGAACCACCTCCCGACCGCCGCGAACTGCATCGCGTGCCACACCACCACCACGTGGATTCCTTCCACCTGGAACCACACGCAGCAGGTGGTCACCGGCCAATGCTCGACCTGCCACAACGGCTCGATCGCCAGCGGCCGCCCGAGCAACCACATTCCGAACCAGTCGATCACGGGCGTGAGCCTGCCCAACTGCGACAGCTGCCACAAGGCCGGCTACGCGAGCTGGACGCCGGCGTACTTCCACCGCTCGGCGACGGTGAGCAACCAGTGCGCCACGTGCCACCTCACGGGCAGCTACGGCCAGACCGCCAAGCCGAACACGGCGGTGCACGCCAGCGTGACCGGCGCGTGCGAGGGCTGCCACAACTCCACCGCGAGCTGGCTGTCGACCACCAAGCCGAACCACAGCCTCTTCACGCCCGCCACCAACTGCGCCAGCTGCCACAACGGCAGCACGGCCTCCGGCAAGAAGGCGAACCACCTGCCGACCACTGCGAACTGCATCGCGTGCCACACCACCACCACGTGGATCCCTTCCACCTGGAACCACACGCAGCAGGTGGTGACCGGCCAGTGCTCGACCTGCCACAACGGCGCGATCGCCAGCGGACGCACGGCGAACCACATCCCCAACCAGTCGATCACGGGCGTGAGCCTCCCCAACTGCGACAGCTGCCACAAGGCCGGCTACGCGAACTGGGCACCGGGCTACTTCCACCGCTACGCGACGGTGAGCAACCAGTGCGCGACCTGCCACCTCACCGGCAGCTATGGCCAGACCGCCAAACCCGCGACGGCCACCCACGCGGGCGTGACGGGCAGTTGCGAAAGCTGCCACCGGTCCACGGCGAGCTGGCTGACCGTGACCTATGCGCACGCGCCGCAGAACGCGGTCGGCACCGGCACCTGCGACAACTGCCACATGGGGCAGGTCAATGCGGTGAAGAAGCCCGCCAACCACATCCCCGTGCTCGCCGGCACCGCCAAGTGCGATGCCTGCCACCTCTCGCAGGCGAGCTTCGCGACCAGCGTGACGATGAACCATTCAGCCGTGGCGACGGCCACCTGCAGCAGCTGCCACAACGGCGCGTACACCAGCGCGGGCAACCAGGGTGCGCTCGCCAAGCCGACCAACCACATCCCCGAGGCGCAGCTGCTCAATGGCGCCACGATGGACTGCAAGGCCTGCCACACCGGCACCGCCAGCTGGACCGCCGTGCGCATGAACCACAACAACTCGATGGGCAACGGCGCCGGCTGGTGCAAGTCCTGCCACCAGAGCGGCACCAGCTACCTCGGGAACATGGACCGCAAGTCGCTCACCCACCGGGGCGGCAGCTCGGTGAAGACGGACTGCTCGCAATCGGGTTGCCACCGGCCCCTGGGCAGCACGGGATCCGCCTACAGCCGCTGGAACTGACCGACGCCACCAAGAACCATCATGTCACCCCTGCTCACCCCGCGCGCCGTGCCTGCCCTGGTGCTGGCCTGCGCCGCATCGCTTGCCCAGGCCCAGCTGCTGGAGGACGTCGACATCCGCCGCGAAGGCCGCGACGCCGTCGCTTCGATCCGCTTCGTCACGTCGGTGCAGCTGCAGCGCACCGTGGCATCGCGCTCCGGCGACCTGGTGCAGGTCTACTACCAGCTGCTGCCCACGGCGGACACCTTGCGCCCGCTGCCCGGCGAAAGGCGGCTGGCCGGCGGCGGCACGCTGCCGCAGCTGGTGGTGACGGAGGAGCCCGACGAGGCCAGCGGCGCTTCCCGCCGCAAGGTGGTGGTGCGCTTCAGTTCCCCCATGCGCTTCACGGTGCGGCCGGGCCGCGCCCGCAACACCATCGACATCGTGCTCCCCGGCCTGGGGGCCACGGTGCCGCTGGCGTCGCCCAAGGCGGGCACCCCGGCGCCGCTGCCGGGCCGCTACGTGGTGGAGGTGTTCCGCTCGATGCGCCCGGACGACTCGCCGCAGGCATCGATCCCGTCGGCCTTCCAGGACAAGGTGGTGTTCTCGACCCGGCAGGTGATCGACGGCCAGCCGGTGTATGCGATCAACGTCGGCTACTTCGACACGCAGGAGGAGGCCCGGGCCGCCCTGCAGGTGCTGCGCCAGCGCTTCCCCGGGGCGCAGATCCAGGCGCTGCAGCCGCCCACGGCCGTCGCCCGGACGGCGGCCGAATCCGCGCCCGCATCCGTGGCGAAGCCGGCCGCCGAGCCCGCACCCGCAGCCGCGGCCCCGCCAGCCGAGGCGCAGGCCTCGCCCGCCGACGTGGACGCGCAGGCGGCGACGCTGCTCGCGCAGGCGCAGGCAGCCTACGACACGGGCGACGCGGCCGCGGCCGTCACCGCGCTCAACACCCTGCTGAACCTGCCGCCCAACGCTTCGACCGCGCGCGCGATGGTGCTGATCGGCGAGGCGCGCCTGAAGGCCGGCGACGCGGCCGGGGCGCGGCGCGAATTCGAGCTGTTCCTCAAGCTGCACCCCGAGGCGATGGAAGCGCCGCGCGTGCGCGAGCTGCTGTCCACGCTGCCCGCGCCCGCGCCCGCGCGCACCGCGGCCCGCGAGCCGCGCAAGATCGAGCCGGTGACCGTCACGAGCGGTTCGCTGTCCACCTTCTACTTCGGCGGCCGCTCCAAGGTGCGCACGCAGGAGTTCGAGGATTCGCCGATCGGCGGCGCAGCGGCGCTGCTGTCCGACGCCACCCTCGCCTCCACCGACCTGAAGCAGGTGCAGACCAGCGCGGACCTGACCTGGCGCCACCGCTCCTCCGACGTCGACCAGCGTTTCGTGTTCCGCGACAGCTTCACCGCCGACCTGCTGGGCGCCCGCCCCGATCGCAACCGCCTTTCCGCCCTGTACTACGAGCACCGGCTCCCGGGCAGCGGCACCGGGCTGCGGGTGGGGCGGCAGTCCCCCAACGGCTACGGCGTGCTGAACCGCTTCGACGGCGTGCAGGGCAGCTTCGGCTTCGCGCCCAAGTGGAAGGTCAACGGCGTCTGGGGCAAGCCTACCGACAAGCTGCTGGACACGCGCCGGGTGTTCTACGGCGCCTCGCTGGAAGCGGAAGCGCTCACGCCGGAGCTGTCCGGCAACGTCTACGCGATCCAGCAGACGATCGACCGCGAGGTGGACCGCCGCGCGGTCGGCACCGAGCTGCGCTGGTTCCGCAACGGCATCTCGGTCTCCGGGCAGCTCGATTACGACGTGGCGCTGCGCGGCCTCAACATCGCCACGGCCCAGGGCACGTGGCAGCTGCCGGACACCACCACGTACAACGCGCTGTTCGACCGGCGCGCGGTGCCGATCCGCACGCTGGGCAACATGCTGTTCTTCCAGGACCCGAGCCTGCTGGCGCCGGCCCGCTCGGTCGCCGACCTGCTCGCGGCGACTCCGCTGGAGGAGTTGCGCCGGCGGGCGGATGGCGTGACGCCGATGCAGACGCAGGCCACGCTCGGCTTCACGCGGCCGGTCGTGCCGGACTGGCAGGCCGGGGCCGACCTGCGCTACACCAAGGTCGACCCCATTCCCGCCGTGCCCGTGATCCTTCCCAACGGGCAGCCGGGCACCGGCAACCTGTGGGGCGCCGGCGTGCAGGCGATCGGCAGCAACCTGTTCTCGCTGCGCGACACGCACGTCTTCAACGTCACCTACCTGACCAGCCCCGCCTTCGTCGGCAAGCTGTTCTCGTACAACAACCTCACCAGCCTGAACGGGACCTGGCAGCTCGAGCCCGCCCTGCGCTACTACACGCAGTCGGACACGACCGGCACGAAGATCCGGCGCTGGACACCGGTGATGCGCACCATCTACCGGCTCGCCTCGCTCTTCACGATCGAAGGCGAGCTCACCTACGAGCTGACGCACACCACCGGGCCGCTGCGCAGCGAAGACGCGAACCGCCTGTTCTTCTATCTCGGCGGCCGCTACCAGTTCTGAGTCGCCCGGGGGTCCCGCATGCACATGGAGAACCTGTTCCTCTACCTCGCCGTGATCGCGCTGGCGATGACGCTCTACCTGCGGCGCCAGCGGCGCCGACACGCCGCCGACGCGGCCGAACTGGCGCAGGCGGTGCAGGGCGGCCTGGCCGAGCCCGCCACCCTGCATCCGGTGGTGGATCCGGACCGCTGCATGGGCGGGGGCTCCTGCAACAAGGCCTGCCCCGAGGGCGTGCTGGGGGTCGTCGACGGCAAGATGGCGCTGAAGAACGCCGCCGCCTGCGTGGGCCACGGCGCCTGCGTGGTCGCCTGTCCGACGGAGGCGATCCGGCTCGTGTTCGGCAGCGAGAAGCGGGGCGTCGAGATCCCGCACATCAGCCCGGACTTCGAGACCAACGTGGCCGGCATCTACATCGCCGGCGAGCTCGGGGGCATGGGCCTGATCCGCAAGGCGTGCGAGCAAGGCCGCCAGGCGATCGCGGCCATCGGCCGCCAGCGCGCGGACACGCGGGTCGACTACGACGTGGTCATCGTGGGCTGCGGGCCGGCGGGCCTGTCGGCGGGCCTGTCGGCCCTGCGCCATCGCCTGCGCTACCGGATCATCGAGCAGGAGGACTCGCTGGGCGGCACGGTGTACCACTACCCGCGGCAGAAGCTCGTGATGACTTCGCCGGTCGAACTGGACATCGTCGGCAAGATGAAATTCACCGAGGTGCGCAAGGAAAGCCTGCTGGAGTTCTGGAACGGCGTGGTGGAGCAATCCGGCCTGCAGATTTCGTTTCGCGAACGCATGGATGCGGTGGAGCGCGCGGGCGACCACTTCGTCGTGCGCACCAGCTGCGGCAGCCACACGGCGCGCGCGGTGCTGCTGGCCATCGGCCGCCGGGGCACGCCGCGCAAGCTGGAAGTCCCGGGCGAGGAGTCGCCCAAGGTGGCCTACCGGCTGCTCGACGCGCAGCAGTACGCCGGCCAGCGCGTGCTGGTGGTGGGGGGCGGCGACAGTGCGCTGGAAGCCGCCATCGCGCTGTCGGAAACGAGCGGCACGCGGGTGACGCTGTCCTACCGCGGCGAGGCCTTCTCGCGCGTGAAGCTGAAGAACCGCATGCGGCTGGAGCAGCAGCAGCGCTCCGGGCGGGTGCAGGTGGTGCTCGGCTCGCGGGTGGAGCGCATCCTCGCCAACGAAGTCGAACTGGTGCGCGACGAGCAGGTGCTGCGCGTGCCCAACGACGCCGTGATCGTCTGTGCCGGCGGGCTGCTGCCGACGCCCTTGCTGCAGAAGATCGGCATCCGGTTCGATACCAAGTTCGGCACGGCCTGAACGAAAGAAGGGTGCGTCGTTGATTCCGAGGAGACAAACCGAAGGGCGACCGATGGTTACCTTCGGTTCGCCGGTTGCCTCCGACCCGGACCAGGACGTGACCGTCCGCCTCGACGACTGTCCCCCGGCGCGGATGAGACCAGCGCCCTGGACTGGCGCCGCGCCCGCGCCTCCTCCTTGATGTCGCCGAGTCGGACGGTCACGCCCTGGTCCTCCCCGGCGCGGGTGCGAGCGCACTGCCTCTCCGTGAGCGTACCCAGAGGTCGGCGACTGCGTCAACCGAAGCCGCACTCCCGCGGTCGACACGCTGCAGGGCCAGTCCGTGGCTGTCCGGCTCAGCGACATCAAGGAGGAGGCGCGGGCGCGGCGCCAGCGCGGGCAACGGTTCTCATCCGCGCCGGGGGACAGTCGCTGAGACGGACAGCCACGGGCTGGTCCGGCCCGAGCGGCGCGACGTCCACCCAACACGGCTCCCAGGCGGTTGCCGGTCGCAGATCAACCCATCCCGACAACCTCGACTCGGTCTCCCCGCAATCCGGCGAAGAACCAAAAAAAAGCCGCGGCTTGCGCCGCGGCTTTTCCTTTTCGAGCTTCGAGCGAGGCTCGGGCGGACCTTACATGTCCATGCCGCCCATGCCACCCATGCCGCCCATGCCGCCGCCGCCCATGGCGGGGGCTTCGTCCTTCGGCGCTTCGGCGACCATCGCTTCGGTGGTCAGCATCAGCGACGCGACGGACGCGGCGTTCTGCAGCGCGGTGCGGGTCACCTTGGTCGGGTCCAGGATGCCCATCTCGATCATGTCGCCGTAGCTGTCGTTGGCAGCGTTGAAGCCGTAGTTGCCCTTGCCACCCAGCACGGCGTTGATCACCACGCTCGGCTCGCCGCCGGCGTTGGCGACGATCTCGCGCAGCGGGAATTCCACGGCCTTGAGCACCAGCTTGATGCCGGCGTCCTGGTCGGGGTTGTCACCGCGCAGCTCGCCGATGGCCTGGCGGGCACGCAGCAGCGCCACGCCGCCGCCGGCCACGATGCCTTCTTCCACGGCAGCGCGGGTGGCATGCAGCGCGTCTTCCACGCGGGCCTTCTTTTCCTTCATTTCCACTTCGGTCGCGGCACCGACCTTGATCACTGCAACGCCGCCGGCCAGCTTGGCCACGCGCTCCTGCAGCTTCTCGCGGTCGTAGTCGCTGGTGGCTTCCTCGATCTGCACGCGCACCTGCTTGACGCGCGCTTCGATGTCGGCAGCGGCACCGGCGCCGTCGATGATCGTGGTGTTTTCCTTGCCCACTTCGATGCGCTTGGCCTGGCCCAGGTCGGCCAGCGTCACCTTCTCGAGCGTCAGGCCGACTTCTTCCGAAATCACCTTGCCGCCGGTCAGGATGGCGATGTCTTCCAGCATGGCCTTGCGACGGTCGCCGAAGCCCGGGGCCTTGACGGCCACGACCTTCAGGATGCCGCGGATGGTGTTGACCACCAGGGTGGCCAGCGCTTCGCCTTCGACTTCCTCGGCGATGATCAGCAGCGGGCGCGAAGCCTTGGCCACCTGCTCGAGGACGGGCAGCAGGTCACGGATGCTGGAAACCTTCTTGTCGTACAGCAGCACGAACGGGTTGTCCAGGAGCGCGGACTGCTTCTCGGGGTTGTTGATGAAGTAGGGCGACAGGTAGCCGCGGTCGAACTGCATGCCTTCCACGACATCCAGCTCGTTCTGCAGGGACTTGCCGTCTTCGACGGTGATCACGCCTTCCTTGCCGACCTTGTCCATCGCGTCCGCGATGATCTGGCCGATGGATTCGTCGCTGTTGGCGGAGATGGAGCCGACCTGCGCGATTTCCTTGGAGGTGGTCGTCGGCTTGGAGGCCTTCTTCAGCTGCTCCGTCAGGGCCAGCACGGCCTTGTCGATGCCGCGCTTGAGGTCCATCGGGTTCATGCCGGCGGCCACGTACTTCATGCCTTCGCGCACGATGGCCTGGGCCAGCACGGTGGCGGTGGTGGTGCCGTCACCGGCGTTGTCGCTGGTCTTGGAAGCGACTTCCTTGACCATCTGCGCGCCCATGTTCTGGAGCTTGTCCTTCAGCTCGACTTCCTTGGCGACGGACACGCCGTCCTTGGTCACCGTGGGGGCGCCGAACGAGCGCTCGAGCACCACGTTGCGGCCCTTCGGGCCCAGGGTCACCTTGACCGCGTTGGCCAGGATGTTCACGCCTTCGACCATGCGGTGACGCGCGTCAGCGCCGAAAACAACGTCTTTAGCTGCCATGTTCTGTTACCTCAGTGAATTCAATACGGGGTGATGAAGGGGGGGGCGCCTCAGGCGACCTTCTTCAGGCCGGCGGGCTGGCCTTCGACGACGGCGAACAGGTCGTCTTCCTTCATGACCAGCAGTTCGTCGCCTTCGACCTTGACGGTCTGGCCGCTGTACTTGCCGAACAGGACGCGGTCGCCGACCTTGACGTTCAGTTCGATGGTTTCGCCCTTGTCGTTCTTGCGGCCGGGGCCGACGGCCAGGACTTCACCCTGGTCAGGCTTCTCGGCGGCGTTGTCCGGGATCACGATGCCAGAGGCCGTCTTGGTTTCTTGTTCCAGGCGCTTGACGATCACACGGTCGTGCAGAGGACGAAGTTTCATTGCATCTCCTTCAATGAGGGGTGGACATCAAAAAGCGCCAACTGAAAGTCAGCGCTCATTAACTGACGTGGAGGGTGGTTCCAGCTCCGCTGTTAGCACTCATCTCCAACGAGTGCTAATGATAAGGGAGTTCTTGTCGGTTTCAAGCGGGGCCGGACGTAGGGAGTGACCTACTTTCCGTTTGACGCGGCTCAAGCGCGAAATGGCCGCCCGGCCTCATCCTTTCGGGGGATCCTGTGAAACAAATATTTACGAACACCCCGGCCGCAAGCTGATCTTTGCTCGGCGCACCGGAAGAGAGAAGAAAATGGTTGTACCCCTCATGGCGCGGATCGCCCGCGCCGGCAGCATCCGGGCCCGCCTGGCCACCACCTTTGCAGCCTTCATCGTCCTGCTGGCGGCCATGGCCGGCGTCGGGGCGTGGCGGCTGGCGGACCTCCAGGGCGTCACCCACACCATGGCCACGGTGAACCTGCGCATGGAGCGCCTCGTGGGCGAGTGGCTCTCGCAGTCGCGCACCAACGCCGTGCGCGCGACCGTCCTCACCTACTCCAGCGACGCGAACCTGAAGCGCCTGCTGGCGGAGCCCGAGGCCGCCACCGACAAGCGCATCGCCGAGCTGCAGCGCGAGATCGAGCCGCTGCTGGACTCCGCCGAGGCCCGCGCGCTGTTCGGGCAGGTCGGCGCGCGCCGCGCCGCCTACCTGGCCATGCGCGCGGAAGTCGGCAAGCAGATGGAAGCGAAGGACGAGGAGGGCGCGCTCTACACGATGGACCAGAAGATGTTCCCGGCCCTCGATGCGTACGTCGGCGCGATCCAGTCGCTGGCCGGCCATTATTCGCAGCAGGTGAGCCGCGATGCGGCGGCCGCGGCGCGCAGCGCGGAATCCGGCCGGGAACTGCTGGTGGCCTTCTGCGCCGGCGGCATGCTGCTGGCGATCCTGGCGGCGGCGTTCATCACCCGGTCCATCACCCGCCCGCTGCGCGAGGCCGTCGCGACGGCGCAGCGCGTGGCCGAGGGCGATCTCACGGCCCACATCGACACCGACACGCGCCATGAAATGGGGCAGCTGCTGCGCGCGCTCGACACCATGGCCCGCAACCTGCGCACGCTGGTGAGCGGCGTCGCCGAAGGCGCCCGCATGGTGGCCGACAGCAGCGCGCAGATCGCGCAGGGCAATGCGGACCTGTCGCACCGCACCGAGGAGCAGGCCGGCACGCTGGAGGAAACGGCCAGTTCCATGGAGGAGATCACTTCGACCGTGGAGCAGAACGCGGAGCATGCCTTGCGCGCCAAGGACCTCGCCTCGCAGGCCGCGGGCGTCGCACGCGAAGGCGGCGACGCCATGCGGCAGGTGGTGCGCACCATGGACGGCATCGCCGCGGCCTCGCGCCAGATCAACGACATCACGGGGGTGATCGACGGCATCGCCTTCCAGACCAACCTGCTGGCCCTCAATGCGGCCGTGGAGGCCGCGCGGGCCGGCGAGCAGGGGCGCGGCTTCGCGGTCGTCGCCGGCGAGGTGCGCACGCTGGCGCAGCGCAGCGCCGAGGCGGCGCGGGAGATCAAGGCGCTGATCGCCAACGCCTCGGGCCAGGTCGATACCGGCACGCGCGAGGTGGATGCCGCCGGCCGCAGGATCGCCGCCATCGTCGATTCGGCGGACCAGGTGCACCGGCTGGTGGCGGACATCGCCCTGGCGACGCGGGAGCAGAGCAGCGGCATCGCGCAGGTCAACGCCGCGGTGACCGAGATGGACCACGTGGTGCAGCAGAACGCCGCCCTGGTGGAAGAGGCCGCCGCGGCGGCGGAGTCCATGAAGGAGCAGGCCGCCTTGCTGCTGCAGCGGGTGGCCCGCTTCCGGCTCGAGGAGGCCGTGGCCGCGGCGACGCCGGCGCAGGACGAGCCGGTGCCGGCTATCCGCGCAGGCTGGGGAACAGTTTCCCCAGCCCTTCGGCCATGACCTCCACGGCCAGCGCCGCCAGGATCAGCCCCATCAGCCGCGTCAGCACGTTGATGCCGGTCTTGCCCAGGATGCGGGCGATCGGCTCCGCCAGCGCGAAGCACACCGCGGTGACCAGCGCGATCACCACGCCGTAGCCCACCAGCACCGCCAGGTCGAAGGCATTGCGGGCGCGCTCGGCGTAGATCACCACCGTGGACATCGTCGCCGGGCCCGTGAGCAGCGGGATCGTCAGCGGCACCACGGCGATGCTGTTGCCCATGGCCGCCTTCTCGGCGCCGGCTTCCATGTCGTCGCTGGCCGGCCGGGCTTCGGCCGGCTTGGCGTTGAGCATGTTCAGCGCGCTGGTGAGCAGCAGCATGCCGCCGCCCACCTGGAAGCTCGCCAGCGAGATGCCGAAGAACTCCAGGATGCGGATGCCCAGCAGCGCACAGGCCGCGATCACCAGGAAGGCGGTGATCGCGGAAACCACCACCGTGTGCCGCCGCTGCAGCGGCGACAGCCCCTGCGTGTAGTAGATGAAGAACGGGATGATCGCCGGCGGATTCACGATCGCCAGCAGGGTGATGAGGGGCTTGAATTCCATTCAGGCGCCGGCCCGCTGGGCATCGATGCGCGCCAGTTCTTCTTCGGTGGCAGGCTTGCGCCGCCCGAAGAAGCCGTAGCCTTCCATCTCCATCACCTTGTCGCCCTGCTGGTTGAACATCTCCCAGCGCGCGCGCACCATGCCCGTGTCGGGGCGCTTGCGCAGCGCTCGCGATTCCACGATCGTGTGCCGCAGCGACAGCACGTCGCCCGGGTAGACGGGCTTGAGCCACTTGAGGCTCTCCAGTCCGGGCGAGCCCTTGCTGTCGGTGTGGCGCAGCAGGTTGTCCACGGTCAGGCGCATCGCCAGGCCGCAGGTCTGCCAGCCGCTCGCCACGAGCGCGCCGAACAGGGACGCGCGCCCCGCTTCCTCATCGAGGTGGAAGGGCTGCGGGTCGTATTTCGCGGCGAACTCCCGGATCTCCTCCTTCGTCACCGAAGTGGTGCCCAGCTCGCGCACCGTGCCGGGCTGCATGTCTTCCCACCAGATCGTGACGGCCATCAGCGCCCTCCCGAGACTTCGACCAGCGACATCGTCGTGTAGCTCGCTTCCGGCGAAAGCAGCCACACGATGGCCTGCGCCACTTCCTCGGCGCTGCCGCCGCGCTGCATGGGCACGAGGTGCTGCAGTTCCCGCACGCGGTTGGGCAGTCCGCCCGAGGCGTGGATCTCGGTCTCGATCAGGCCCGGCCGCACCGCGTTGACGCGGATGCCTTCGGCCGCCACTTCCTTGGCCAGGCCGATGGTGAAGCTGTCGATCGCGCCCTTGGCCGCCGCGTAGTCGACGTACTGGCCGGGTGCGCCCAGGCGTGCCGCGGCGCTGGAGACGTTCACGATCGCGCCGCCACGGCCGCCATGGCGCGTGCTCATGCGCTTGATCGCCTCGCGCGCGCACAGGAAGCTGCCGATCACGTTGATGTCGAACATGCGTTTCAGGCGCGCGAGGCTCATCTCGTCGACGCGGGCCGGCTGGTCCACCACGCCGGCGTTGTTCACGAGGGCGGTGAGCCGACCGAGCTGAGCGTCCACCTGCGCGAACAGCGCGAGCACCTGCTGCTCGTCGGCCACGTCGCCTTGCACGGCCAGCGCGGTGCCGCCCGCCGCCGTGATCGTGCGCACGACTTCCTGGGCGGCCGCCCCGTTGCGGGTGTAGTTCACCGCCACCTTCCAGCCCTTGCGCGCGGCCAGCACGGCCGTCGCGGCGCCGATGCCACGGCTGCCGCCGGTGACCAGCAGGACTTCATCCATTGTTCTTCTCCACTGCCGCGCAAGGGCGCGGGAAGCCGCCATTACATCAAAAGCCCGTTGTTGACGCGCCCGTGCGGCTGAGGGAAGCTCGCGCCTTCCGAAATCCAGCACCTTCCACAGGAGACACGCCATGGGCCAGTTCACCGAGATCAAGGCAGCCGACGGGCAATCCATCCCCGCCTACGTGGCGCAGCCGAAGGGCCAGGCCAAGGGCGGCGTCGTGGTGATCCAGGAGATCTTCGGTGTCAACGCGCACATCCGCAACGTCGCGGACGGCTACGCGGAGCAGGGCTACCTGGCGGTCGCGCCGGCAACCTTCCATCGCGTCAAGCCGAACGTGGACCTCGGCTACGAGCAGGACGACATGCAGCAGGGCATGGCGCTCAAGACCGCCACGGAAAGCCTGCCGTCCCCCGGCGTGATGCAGGACATCGAAGCGGCGATCCGGCATGCGTCGCAGGCCGGCAAGGTCGGCATCGTGGGCTATTGCTACGGGGGCCTGCTCACGTGGCGCTCGGCGTGCATGCTGTCCGGCCTGAGCGCGGCGGTGCCCTACTACGGCGGCGGCGTCACCACGCCGGACGAAGTGGCGCGCAAGCCGAAATGCCCGGTGCTGGCCCACTTCGGCGACCAGGACCACTGGATCCCGCTGGAGAGCGTCGAGGCGTTCCGCAAGGCGCATCCCGAAGTCGAGGTGCACGTCTACCACGCCAACCACGGCTTCAACTGCGACCACCGCGCTTCCTACAACGCGGAAGCCGCGAAGCTGGCGCGCGAACGCACGCTGGCGTTCTTCGCGAAGCACCTGGGGTGAGCCGCAAGACCGTCATCCCCGCGCAGGCGGGGCGCTTCGCAATCCCCGCGCAGGCGGGGCTCCCCGTCATCCCCGCGCAGGCGGGGATCCAGGTCTTCCTCGCCCTGGCCCTCGCCTTCGGGGCGGGCGCCGCGTCCGCCGCCGACTACACCGGCCCCATCTTCGACGCCCACCTGCACTACAACGAGGAAGCCTTCAACGGCAGCGAGGGCCCGCACCCGCTGCCCGACGTGCTGGCGCGCATGCAGCGCAACGGCGTGCGCGCCATCGTCGCCAACTCGCGGCCGAACGAGGGCACGCGCTCGCTGGCGCAGGCGCCGCAGACGCGCCAGGCCGGCGTGACGGTCGTGCCCTTCGTGCGCCTGTACCGCACGCGCGCCGACTACACCAGCTGGTTCCGCGACGAGTCGATCTACGAGATGGTGCAGGCGGAGCTGGCGCGCGGCACCGCCGCCGGCCCCTACCGGGGGCTGGGCGAATTCCACCTGTACGAATCGGCGAATGCGAACGGGCCGGTCGCGCGCAAGCTGATGGCGCTGGCGGAGGAGCAGGACCTCGCGGTGCTGGCCCACGTGGACGACGCGGCCATCGACCTGCTGATGGCGCACACGCCGTCGAAGGGCGCGAAGGCGCGCCTGATCTGGGCGCACACCGGCATCGGCGGCGCGCCCGTCGCGCGCGTCGACCAGCTGCTGGCGAGGTACCCGCGCCTGATGGGCGAGCTGTCCTACCGCCCCGGCCTCACCTGCGAAGGCGGCAGGCTCTGCCCCGAGTGGCGCGCGCTGCTGATGAAGTACCCGACGCGCTTCCTGCTCGGGTCGGACACCTGGATCAACCAGCGCTGGCTGTACTACGACGACACCATGAAGGGCTACCGCACCTGGCTGGGCGACCTGCCGGCGGACGTGCAGCGCCGCATCGCCTGGGACAATGGCGCCGCCCTGTTCGGGCTGAAGACACCATGACCCTGAAACTGCACTACTACCCCGCCACGGCGGCGATGATCCCGCACATCCTGCTGGAGGAACTGGGCGTGCCCTACGAGCGCGTGTTCGTCGACCGCGCCAACGACGAACACAAGCGCCCGGAGTACCTGAAGCTCAATCCCAACGGCACGCTGCCGGTGCTCACCGACGGCGACTTCGTGCTGTACGAAACCGCCGCGATCGTGCTGCACCTGTGCGACCGGCATCGCGAGGCGCGGCTCGCACCCGCGCCCGGCACCCTGGAGCGCTCGCACTTCCACCAGTGGCTGATGTGGCTCACGAACACGCTGCAGGCGACGCTGATGGTGTACTTCTACCCCGAGCGCTGGGTGAAGGAAGGCAACGTGGAAGGCGCGGCCGAAGTGAAGGCCAAGGCGCAGGAACGCGTGGGCCCGCTGCTGGACCAGCTCGATGCGCTGGTGGCGCGCCATGGCGGCCCGTGGCTGCTGGGCGCGCAGTACTGCGCGCTGGATCCGTACGCGTTCACGCTGTGCCGCTGGACGCGCAACTTCAGCGCCGGCAAGGCGCGCGAACGCAGCCACCTCGGGTCCTACCTGCAGCGCGTGAGCGAGCGGGCGGCGGTGCAGCGGGTGTTCGCCGCCGAAGGCCTGTCAGCCCCCTGGTTCTGAGGCCCCCGGGGACTGCGCCAGCAGCCGCAGCAGCGTGAGCGCGTCGCCGGCGGCGGCGCCCGAGGCGGTGTTGTCGAAGATGCACCACACCTGCGCGCCTTCGGCCTGCGCCAGCCGCATGCGCGCGGCCAGCGCCGCCAGCACGCGGGGCGCATACGCCGAGTAGTACATGCGTGGCGAGCCGTGCAGCCGCACGTAAACCTGTTGCGGCCATCCGCCCGGCCAGGCGCCCGGGGCGTGCCGCACCGGGTCCGCCAGCACGCGGGCGATGCGCAGCTCGCGCAGCAGCGCGTCGGCGTCCGCCTCGAACCAGCTCGCGTGCCGCGGCTCCATCGCGAGCGCTCCCGCGAAGCGTTCGCGCAGCAGCGCGAGGAAGGGCGCCGCGACGGACGCGTCGAAGGCGAAGCTGGGCGGCAGCTGCACCAGCAGGCACCCGAGCTTGTCGCCCAGGTGCCCGGCCTCGGCGAGGAAGGCGTCCAGCAACCCCCCGCAATCCACCAGCCGTCGCTCGTGCGTGATCGTCTTCGGCAGCTTGGCGCTGAAACGGAAGCCCGCCGGCACCGCCGCCGCCCAGCGCTCCCACACGAAGGGCTTGTGCGGCCGGTGGAACGAGGAGTTGATCTCCGCCACCGGAAAGCGCGTCGCATAGCGCGCCAGGTGGCTTTCGCCCGGGCCGAACTGCTCCTGCACGTCGCGCGGCAGGCTCCAGCCCGCGCAGCCGACCAGGATCATCGGGTGGACCCGACCCGGATCACCGGGTGGCCTTGCCCTTGTCGCGGTGCAGCGGCGGCTGCCCCGACTGCTCGCGGAAGGCGTCCTCGATCTGGCGCGCCAGCGTCTCGGGACGGGTGGCCTGTTCCAGCACTTCGACCTCGGGGTCGACCTCCTCGGTGAGCCCCATCTTGCGCGACATGCGATCGAGGATCTGCAGGATCTTGGTGTTCTCCTGCTCCGCCAGCAGGTTGATCTGCAGGTCCAGCTGGCTGCGCCGCTCGGTCACGCGCATCTCGTAGTTCTGGCTGATCAGGATGAAGGACGACAGGAAGATCGCCTCCAGCGACACCACCAGCGTGAGGAAGGTGAAGGGATACGGGTCGAAGTGCGGCACCCGCGGCATCGCGTTCCAGGCGATCCAGAACGCGAACACCGCCGCGTGGATCCACACGAAGGTGATGCTGCCGCAGAACCGCGCCACGAATTCGGCGATGCGGTCGGCGGCGTTGCGCTTGGTGATCGCCACCTGTTCCAGCTTGCGCATCGCCTGCACGTTCTCGCGCGTGAGGTCCGCCACGGTGCGCGGCCGCCGGTAGTTGGAATGGTTGGTGTTCGTCATCGGTGGCCCGTCCGCGCGAGGTAGCGTTTGCGCCAGAACACGACGCCGAGCGCCACGGCGATGAAGGCCATCGCGCCGAGCGTCCACCAGAAGCCCGTGGCCTGGTGGATCAGCGGCAGCAGCTCGAAGTTCATCCCGAAGATCCCGGCGATCAGGTTCAGCGGCAGGAAGATCGCGGTGAGCGCGGTCAGCGTGCGCATGATGTCGTTGGTGCGGTTGCCCACCGCGGAAAAGTGGATCTGCACCGCGGTTTCCGCGCTCTGCTCCATGCGGTTGACGTGGTGCACCACGCGCGCCACGTGCTCCACCACGTCGCGGGCGCGCGCCAGCAGGCCGTCGCGCTCGGACTGGGACATCCACGGCGGCGGCTGCTCGCGCTGGCTGTCCAGCCATTCCTGCATCGCGTCGTTCTGTTCCTCGCACAGATCCTGCAGCGTGTGCAGCGCGTTGCGCGCCGTCATGAGCGCGCCCCAGTCCGCCTCCGCCGCGTTGTTCGGCGCCAGCAGCGCCTGCTGCCAGTGATCGAGCTCGGTGCTGAGCACCTTGCGCAGGTCCAGGTAGCTGTCCACCACCAGGTTCAGCATGCGCAGCATCAGGTCGGCGGCGCTGGCGGGCAGGCGGCTGCGCGCTGCGGCGCTCAGGCCTTCGTTGTGCAGGGCGTCCTGCAGGTAGCGCTCGATGAAGGAGCGGGCGGCGAAGCAGCCGGCCGGGTGCACGGTGATCAGGAGCCGGTCGAACACGACGAAGCCGAGCGCGCGCGTGCGGATGCGGCTGAAGGCCGACAGCGGCGCCTTCCTGGCCACGGCGGCTTCGCCCAGCTCCGCGTGCACCTCCGCCTCGGTCGCCAGGCGCCGGAAGATCACCAGGTCGTAGACCGAGGTGTAGTCGTAGCTGGAAGGGTGGCCGCGGTTGCCGAGATCCTTGACGTGCAGGTCCAGCAGCGGCGAGCCGCCGAGGGCCTGCGCGGCGCGCTGCAGCACGGCCAGGTCTTCCTCGAGGTGTTCCCGCTCGAGGTAGATCCAGACGAAGCCGTCCTGCGGCGCACGCGCGGGGAGGTGGTCCAGGAATCGCAGCGTGCCGGCACCGAATTCGACGATGTGCACGGCGCGGATTGTCTCAGGCTCCGCCGGGCCGCCTCAAGGAGCCTGCGGCCCCCTCGGGGGGCAGCGACGACGCGCAGTGCGGAGCTCGGGGGTTCATGTGCTTCAGGAGCGCAGCTTGCGCGCGGCGTCGAGGGCGAAGTAGGTCAGGATGCCGTCAGCCCCCGCGCGCTTGAATGCGAGCAGGCTTTCCAGCATGACCAGGTCGTGGTCCAGCCAGCCGTTGGCGGCGGCGGCCTTGAGCATCGCGTACTCGCCGGACACCTGGTAGGCGAAGGTGGGGACCTTGAATTCGTCCTTCACGCGCCGCACGATGTCCAGGTACGGCATGCCGGGCTTGACCATCACCATGTCGGCGCCTTCGGCCAGGTCCATCGCCACCTCGCGCAGGGCCTCGTCGGTGTTGCCCGGGTCCATCTGGTAGACCTTCTTGTTGCTCTTGCCCAGGTTGGAGGAGGAGCCGACGGCATCGCGGAAGGGGCCGTAGAAGGCGCTCGCGTACTTGGCGCTGTACGCCATGATCCGGGTGTGGATGTGGCGCTCGCCTTCGAGCCCCTGGCGGATCGCGCCGATGCGGCCGTCCATCATGTCCGAGGGCGCGACGATGTCGACGCCGGCCCGGGCCTGCGTCAGCGCCTGCTTGACCAGCACCTCCACCGTCTCGTCGTTCAGGATGTAGCCGGTTTCATCCAGCAGGCCGTCCTGGCCGTGGCTGGTGAAGGGGTCCAGCGCCACGTCGGTCATCACCCCCAGCTCCGGGAATTCCTTCTTCAGGCGCTGCACCGTGCGCGGCACCAGTCCCTCGGGGTTGAAGGCCTCGCGGCCGTCCGGCGTCTTGAGCGACTGGTCGATCACCGGGAACAGCGCCAGGCACGGCACCCCCAGCTTCATGCACTGCTCCGCCACCGGCAGCAGCAGGTCGATGCTGACGCGCTCCACGCCGGGCATGGAGGCGACCGGCTGGCGCTGCTTCTGGCCGTCCAGGACGAACACCGGGTAGATGAAATCGTTCGCCGTGACGGCGTGCTCGCGTACCAGATTGCGCGTGAACTCGTCACGCCGCAGCCGCCGGGGCCGGCCGTGGGGATAGGGGGCGAAGAAGGAGGTCATGAGGAAAATTGTGCCCCAAGCCGGGGCGGGATCAGTGTTGGCGGGCTCCGGAGGGGGCTGCCGCCTCCCGGCGGCAAGGGCCTGCCGAGCGTCAGAGAACTTAAGCCTTTCTGCTTGAAAGCCGAACTGTGCGCTGCTAAATTACGCCTCGGGCGGCTTGCCGCCCCCCGCTTTTCCTCCCTGAGCGGGCGCCTTGATGTGTGACAGCAAAAAGGCTTCCCACCCCGGCCGAAAGCCGGGGCTTTTTTTTGCCTGGGCGAGCCCGGCCGCGCGGGGCCTTGCCCCGCCGGGCGCAACCCCGCAGCATGGGCCCTTCGTACACTGCGCCCCATGCTCTGGATCAAGGCCTTCCACATCTTCTTCGTGGCCAGTTGGTTCGCCGGCCTGTTCTACCTGCCGCGGATCTTCGTGAACCTGGCCATGGTGCCGGCGGGCTCGGACGCCGAGCGCGAGCGGCTGCTGCTCATGGCGCGCAAGCTGCTGAAGTTCATGACCCTGATCGCGGTGCCGGCGCTGGCGCTGGGCCTGTACCTGTGGCTGGGCGTCGGGGTCGGGCGCGGCCAGGGCTGGATGCACGCGAAGGTCGTGATCGTGATCCTCATCGTGGGCTACCACCACGCCTGCTCGGTGCTGCTGCGCAAGTTCGAGGCCGGCGCCAACACGCGCGGCCACGTCTGGTTCCGCTGGTTCAACGAGATGCCCGTGCTGTTCCTGCTCGGGGCGACGCTGCTCGTGGTCCTGAAGCCCTTCTGATCCGAGATGCACAAGACCTCGGCCTGGCCGCTGGCGGGGGCGTACGCGCTGCTGGTGGTGTACGCCAGCCTGTACCCCTTCGCGGGCTGGCGCAACCAGGAGATCGCGCCGTGGGACTTCCTGTTCGCCGGCTGGCCGCGCTACTGGACGGGCTTCGACGTCGCCGCCAACGTGGTCGGCTACGTGCCGCTGGGCTTCCTGCTGGCGCTGAGTTTCCTGCGCCGCGGCAACGTGCGCTTCTTCGCCGGGCATCCCAACCTCGCCGCGATCGGCGTGGCCGTCGGCTCCGGCACGCTGCTGTCGCTGTGCATGGAGTCGCTGCAGAACTTCCTGCCGTCGCGCGTCGCCTCCAACGTGGATTTCGGCCTCAACGTGGCCGGCACCCTGATCGGCGCCGGCCTGGCCGCGGGGCTCGAACTGGCCGGCGTGCTCGCGCACTGGAGCCGCTTTCGCGAGCGCTGGTTCATCCCGCAGGCACGCGGCGCGCTGGTGCTGCTGGCGCTGTGGCCGTTCGCGCTGCTGTTCCCCGCGGCCGTGCCCCTGGGCCTCGGGCAGGTGCTGGAGCGGCTGGAGACCTTCGTCGCCGACTGGCTGCAGGACACGCCCTTCCTCGAGTGGCTGCCGGTGCGCGACGTCGAACTGCAGCCGCTGGTGCCCGCCGCCGAACTGCTGTGCGTGGCGCTGGGCGCCTTCGTGCCCTGCCTGCTGGGGTACACCATCCTGCGCTCCGCCGGACGCCGGGCCGTGTTCGCCCTGGTGACCATCGCGCTGGGCACGCTCGTCACCGCCCTGTCGGCGGCGCTCAGCTGGGGGCCGACGCATGCGTGGGCGTGGCTGAGCCTTCCGGTGCGGCTGGGCCTGCTGTTCGGGCTGGTGCTGTCGGCGCTGATGCTCGCCGTGCCGCGGCGCGGTTGCGCCGCCGTGCTGCTGCTGGCGCTGATGATCCACCTGAGCGTGTTGAACCAGGCTCCCGCCAGCGCGTACTTCACGGACACGCTGCAGGCCTGGGAGCAGGGCCGCTTCATCCGCTTCAACGGCCTGGCCCAGTGGCTCGGGTGGCTGTGGCCGTATGCCGTGCTGGTGTATGTGCTGCTGCGGGTCTCCCGCCCCGAGCGGACTCCTAGAATCCCCGCATGACCGCGCCCACCCCGCCCCAGTACTACGAGCACCACATCTTCTTCTGCCTGAACAAGCGCGACAACGGCGAGGCCTGCTGCGCGGACCACGACGCCCAGGCGGCGTTCGACCGCTGCAAGTCGCAGGTGAAATCCCTCGGCCTCAACGGTCCCGGCAAGGTGCGCGTGAACAAGGCGGGCTGCATGGACCGCTGCCAGGGTGGGCCCATCGCCGTGGTCTACCCGGAAGGGGTCTGGTACACGTATGTCGACGAGAAGGACATCGACGAGATCGTCGAGTCCCACCTTCGCGACGGCAAGGTGGTGGAGCGCCTGCTGACGCCGCCGCACCTGGGCCGCTGATGATCGCGCAGACCGAAAGGCTGGAGCTTGAAGGCCCGGCCGGTCGCATCCAGCTGCTGCGCAACGCGCCCGAGAGCGGCTCGCGCGGCATCGCCGTGATCGCCCATCCGCATCCGCTGTTCGGCGGCACGATGGACAACAAGGTGGTGCAGACGCTCGCGCGCGCCTTCGTGCAATCCGGCTGGACGGCGCTGCGCTTCAACTTCCGCGGCGTCGGGGCGAGCCAGGGGACGTACGACGAAGGCCGTGGCGAAGCGCAGGACCTGCTGGCCGTCGTGCGCGAGCTGGCCGGCGAGGGGCCGATCGCGCTGGCGGGCTTTTCCTTCGGCGCCTATGTCACCGCGCAGGCCGTGCAGGCGCTCTGGGGCACGCGCGACGTCCGGGCCGTCGTGCTGGTGGGAACGGCCGCGTCGCGCTTCCCCGTTCCGGCGCTGCCGGCCGAGTCGCATGAGCGCACGCTGGTCATCCATGGCGAGGTCGACGACACCGTGGTGTTGTCTTCCGTGCTCGACTGGGCCCGGCCGCAGTCACTCCCCGTGACGGTCGTTCCCGGGGTGGAGCACTTCTTTCACGGACAATTGCCCCTCTTGAAGAACCTGGTGGTCCGCCACCTGCGCACCCTCGAATGAAAGCCCGTTGGATGCGGGCGCTCCTCGCGCCCTGGCTGGTCTTGGTGTCCCTCGTCGCGGCGGCGCACGTGCCGCAGCCCCCGGAAGTCGCCGCGCGCAGCTACCTGCTGATGGACGTGAGCGCCAACCAGATCCTGGCGCAGCGCGAGATCGACGCGCCCGTCGAGCCGGCGTCGCTCACCAAGCTGATGACGGGCTACCTCGTCTTCGAGGCCCTGAAGTCCGGGAAGATCGACATCCGGCAGCCGATCCGGATCAGCGAGCGCGCCTGGAAGATGCCCGGCTCGCGCATGTACATCGACCCGAAGATGCAGGTGCCGGTGGACGACCTGATCAAGGGCATGGTCGTGCAGTCGGGCAACGACGCGACGGTGGCGCTGGCGGAAGCGGTGGGCGGCACCGTGGAGCACTTCGTCGAACTCATGAACCAGCAGGCCAGGGCGCTGGGCATGAAGAACACCACGTTCAAGAACCCCGAGGGCCTGACGGCGCCCGGCCACACCACGACCGCGCGCGACCTGAGCATCCTCGCCACGCGGCTGATGCAGGACTTCCCCGAGGACCTGCCGTACTACGCGATCAGGAAGTACCGCTACCAGGGCACGCCGACGGCCAACGACACCAACCGGAACCTGCTGCTGTTCCGCGACCCCACGGTGGACGGCCTGAAGACCGGCCACACCGAGGCGGCCGGCTACTGCCTCGTCGCCACGGCCAGGCGCGACTTCCCCAACCTGCAGGGCCGGCGGCTGCTGGCGATCGTGCTCGGCGCCTCGAGCGAGGTGGCGCGCGCCAACGAGGCGCAGAAGCTGCTGAACTGGGGCTTCACGGCGTACGAGGGCCTGAAGCTGTTCGACGCCAACCAGCCCGTGCTGCAGCCGCAGGTGTGGAAGGGTTCGGAGAAGGTGGTGAAGCTGGGCCAGCCGCAGCCGATCGTGCTGGCGGTGCCTACCGGCGGCAGCTCGAACATCAAGACCCAGGTGGCGCGCCCGGACCCGCTGGTCGCCCCGATCCAGAAGGGCCAGCAGGTTGCCACGCTGAAGATCCTGGCCGGCGACCAGGTCCTGCGCGAGGTGCCGCTGGTGGCGCTGGAGGGCGTGGAGCAGGCCGGCATCTTCGGCCGGGCGTGGGACGCGGTGCGGTTGTGGATCAAGTAAGTACCCGCTGGTCGGGACGCGGGCGTTTCCCGTAGGCTGGGGGTGGAGGCGCCAGCCGCAACCCCAGCGATGCGCGAAAGCGCTGGGGTTTCGCTTCGCTCCACCGCCAGCCTACCCCACCGCCCCACCGCCCCACCGCCCCACCGCCCCGGCGCCCCGGCGCCCCGGCGCCCCGGCGCCCCGGCGCCCCGGCGCCCCGGCGCCCCGGGCCCCGGGCCCCGGGCCCCGGGCCCCCAGCCCGGCCGTCATTGCGGGTTTTCACCTCCCGGGATATACTCGCGGGCTTTCCCGCAATTTGGGGCGGGGAAGCTTTTTCCGTTTCACAGACGCTTAGGGACGTTTTTAATGCCAACCATCAACCAGCTCGTGCGTCAGGGGCGCGAGGTCGAAAAGACCAAGTCCAAGTCCCCCGCGATGCAGAACAGCCCCCAGCGCCGTGGCGTGTGCACCCGTGTGTACACCACGACGCCCAAGAAGCCGAACTCGGCCCTGCGGAAGGTCGCCAAGGTGCGCCTGACCAACGGCTTCGAGGTCATCTCGTACATCGGCGGCGAAGGCCACAACCTGCAGGAGCACTCGGTGGTGCTCGTGCGCGGCGGCCGCGTGAAGGACCTGCCCGGTGTGCGCTACCACATCGTCCGCGGTTCGCTGGACCTGCAAGGCGTCAAGGATCGCAAGCAGTCCCGTTCCAAGTACGGCGCCAAGCGCCCGAAGAAGGCTTAAGCAGCCAGTCGTAGTTTGTCGGTGCTCGTTCGGCCCTGGCAGGCTGAATCAGCGTAGTGACCCGGTGTTGGGTCGAGTAAGTGGGATGTCCTGATGGCTCCCGCGGCCGGTCGGAAGACCTGGCCAACTGAAGCAAAGTGAGAGGTTTGAAATGCCACGTCGTCGCGAAGTCCCCAAGCGTGAAATCCTGCCGGATCCCAAGTACGGCAATGTCGAACTCGCCAAGTTCATGAACGTGATCATGCAAGGCGGCAAGAAGGCGGTCGCCGAGCGCATCGTCTACGGTGCCCTCGAGCAGATCGAGAAGAAGAATCCCGGGCGCGATCCCGTGGAAGCCTTCACCATGGCCATCGCCAACGTCAAGCCGATGGTCGAAGTGAAGTCCCGCCGCGTCGGCGGCGCGAACTACCAGGTGCCGGTCGAAGTCCGCCCGGTGCGCCGCCTGGCGCTCTCGATGCGCTGGATCAAGGAAGCCGCCAAGAAGCGCGGCGAGAAATCGATGGCCCTGCGCCTGGCCAACGAGCTCATGGAAGCCACGGAAGGCCGCGGCGGCGCCATGAAGAAGCGTGACGAAGTGCACCGCATGGCGGAGGCCAACAAGGCCTTCAGCCACTTCCGCTTCTAAGAATCGTCCCCATCTAGGAAGGTGCGGGCCCGCCACGAGCGGGCCCTCGCCCATTGACCGAAAGACTCATCATGGCCCGCAAAACGCCTATCGAGCGCTACCGCAACATCGGTATCTCCGCTCACATCGACGCCGGCAAGACGACGACCACCGAGCGCATCCTGTTCTACACCGGCGTGAACCACAAGATCGGTGAAGTGCACGACGGCGCCGCCACCATGGACTGGATGGAGCAGGAGCAGGAGCGTGGCATCACGATCACCTCCGCGGCCACGACCTGCTTCTGGAAGGGCATGGACCTGTCCTACCCCGAGCACCGCTTCAACATCATCGACACCCCCGGCCACGTGGACTTCACCATCGAGGTGGAGCGTTCCATGCGCGTGCTGGACGGCGCCTGCATGGTGTACTGCGCCGTGGGTGGCGTGCAGCCCCAGTCGGAAACCGTCTGGCGCCAGGCCAACAAGTACAAGGTGCCCCGCCTCGCGTTCGTCAACAAGATGGACCGCACCGGCGCGAACTTCTTCAAGGTCTACGACCAGATGCGCGTGCGCCTGAAGGCCAACCCCGTTCCGATCGTGATCCCGATCGGCGCGGAGGAGAACTTCACCGGCGTGGTCGACCTGCTGAAGATGAAGGCCATCATCTGGGACGAAGCCTCCCAGGGCATGAAGTTCAACTACCAGGAGATCCCGGCGGAACTGGTGGAAAGCGCCAAGGAATGGCGCGAGAAGATGGTCGAGGCCGCCGCCGAAGCCTCCGAGGAACTGATGAACAAGTACCTCGAGGAAGGCGACCTGAACGAAGCCGAGATCAAGCTGGGCCTGCGCACGCGCACCATCGCCACCGAGATCCAGCCGATGCTGTGCGGCACCGCGTTCAAGAACAAGGGCGTGCAGCGCATGCTCGACGCCGTCATCGACTACCTGCCCTCCCCGGTGGACATCCCGCCGGTCAAGGGCATGGACGAGCACGAGAAGGAAACCTCGCGCCGCGCCGACGACAGCGAGAAGTTCTCCGCGCTGGCGTTCAAGCTGATGACCGACCCGTTCGTGGGCCAGCTGACCTTCGTGCGCGTGTACTCCGGCGTGCTGTCCAAGGGCGACACCGTCTACAACCCGGTGCGCGGCAAGAAGGAACGCATCGGCCGGATCGTGCAGATGCACGCCAACAACCGCCTGGAAGTCGACGAGATCCGCGCCGGCGACATCGCCGCCTGCGTCGGCCTGAAGGACGTGACCACGGGCGAAACCCTGTGCGACCCGAGCTCGATCCTGACCCTGGAGCGCATGGTCTTCCCCGAGCCGGTGATCCGCCAGGCCGTGGAGCCCAAGACCAAGGCCGACCAGGAGAAGATGGGCGTCGCGCTGCAGCGCCTGGCCGCCGAAGACCCGTCGTTCCGCGTGAACACCGACGAGGAATCGGGCCAGACCATCATCGGCGGCATGGGCGAGCTGCACCTGGAAATCATCGTCGACCGCATGAAGCGGGAATTCGGCGTGGAAGCCAACGTCGGCAAGCCGCAGGTGGCCTACCGCGAGACGATCCGCCGCAAGGTGACCGACCAGGAAGGCAAGTTCGTGCGCCAGTCGGGCGGCAAGGGCCAGTACGGCCACGTCGTCTTCACGGTGGAGCCGAACGAGACCGGCAAGGGTTTCGAGTTCGTCGACATGATCAAGGGCGGCGTGGTGCCGCGCGAGTACATCCCGGCGGTGCAGAAGGGCGTGGAAGAAGCCCTGAACTCCGGCGTGCTGGCCGGCTACCCCGTGGTGGACGTGAAGGTCTCGCTGACCTTCGGTTCGTACCACGAGGTGGACTCGAACGAAAACGCGTTCAAGATGGCCGCCATCTTCGGCTTCAAGGAAGGCGCGAAGAAGGCTTCCCCGGTGATCCTCGAGCCGATGATGGCCGTGGAAGTCGAGACGCCCGAGGAATACGCCGGCAACGTGATGGGCGACCTGTCGTCCCGTCGCGGCATGGTGCAGGGCATGGACGACATGCCCGGCGGCGGCAAGACCATCAAGGCCGAAGTGCCGCTGTCGGAAATGTTCGGCTACTCCACGACGCTGCGCTCCATGTCGCAGGGCCGCGCGACGTACACGATGGAGTTCAAGCACTACGCCGAAGCTCCGAAGAACGTCGCCGAAGGCATCATCGCGGCGCGCACGAAGTAATTCAAAACCGGACTGCCGGACGCAGAGGACGCAAAGGGTACGCAGAGGACGCAGAAAAATCCTTTCAGGGATTTCTGTCTCTTTTGCGTTCTCTGCGTACCCTTCGCGTCCTCTGCGTCCGGTTCCCGTATTTGTCTGCGACCCAGCGCCTCCCGTTGCCCGTGGCGAGAGAACCAGCAGCAGGGTGCAGACGTAAAACCATCACACGGGCATAGCTCTTTTTTCTGGAGATTTTTCAATGGCAAAAGGCAAGTTCGAGCGGACCAAGCCGCACGTCAACGTGGGCACCATCGGTCACGTCGACCACGGCAAGACCACGCTGACCGCGGCGATCACGACGGTTCTCTCGCAGAAGTTCGGCGGTGAGGCCAAGGCGTAC
>NZ_JBBKTQ010000014.1:0-139752 GCF_037890035.1 Ramlibacter sp. AN1133 | reverse complement strand
GGGCAACGGTTCCCATCCGCGCCGGGGGACAGTCGCTGAGACGGACAGCCACGGACTGGTCCGGCCCGAGCGGCGCGACGTCCACCGAACAGTGGTGGCCATCGGCCGCCTTCCCTTGGTCTCCCCCGAAATCGGCGATGAACCAAAAGAAAAGCGGCCCGCGGCCGCTTTTCCCCTGGGCCCCCGCCTGCGCGGGGGTGATGCGATGTCAGTCCTGGCCTTCGGTCAGCGTATCGAGCTGGAAGCGGCCGCTCTTGTGCCACAGCCAGGTGTCGGTGTAGACCACCTTGCCCATGCGCGCCGGGGCGGGGAAGGGCGCGGCCCGGCGCACCGTGCGCTCGATCTCGGCGATCACTTCCGGCGCGTGCTTGGGCGCGCGCAGCCAGTTCATGTTGCGCACGTTGCCGTGGTTGTCGACTTCCACCTGCAGCACGCCCACGGCGTACAGCAGGGGCGGCAGGCGCCCCTTCCAGATGCGGTCGCCGTTCTGGCCGTAGATGTGCGAAGCGGCGTCCTGGCGGTAGGCGCGGGGGTTCGTCGCCATGGAGGTCTTGATGATCATGCCGGGCGCGGCGGCGACCTGCGGCGCGGGTGCGGGGGCCCGTGCGGCGGGTGCGGGCTGCGGCACGGCGACGGCGCGCGGTGGCTGCTCCGGCGGCAGCGGGGTGGACGTGCAGGATGCGAGCACGGCGGCGGCGCCGAACAGCGCGGGTGTCAGGGGACGCAGGATGGGTCGATACTTCATGGAAGCTCCTGGCGGGAGGGGCACGCCGGCGGCGCACACGCGGCCATTACAACGGGGCCGTGGCGGCCAATGATGACCTTGGTTACGAAACCCTGTGTGTCCTTGCCATTGGATTCTTTGTAAAGCATGAAGCTCATCAAAGATGTCACGAACCGGTTGGCGACGCAACACGCGGTGTTGGTCAGCGTCGACACCGCACAGGGTTCGGTGCCCCGCGAACCGGGTGCCTGGATGGCGGTGTTCCCCGACGCGGTGCTCGGCACCGTGGGCGGCGGGCACCTGGAACTGCAGGCGATCGAGGAGGCGCGGCGGCGGCTCGCGGGCGCGAACGGGGACCCGGTGCTGCGTTATCCGCTCGGCCCGTCGCTGGGCCAGTGCTGCGGCGGCGTGGTCCATCTGCGCTACGAGCGGCTCACGGACGCCGACGCACCGAGGCTGGCGCAGCGCCTGCAGGGCCCGGAGACACCGCTGGCCCTGTTCGGCGGCGGCCACGTCGGCCGGGCGCTGGTGAACGTGCTGGGCACGCTGCCTTTCGCCGTGACCTGGATCGACAGCCGCGACGAGATCTTCCCGCCGGCGGTGCCGGACAACGTGCGCTGCGAACACTCAGATCCCGTGCAGGCCGCCGTCGCGGATCTCGCGCCCCATTCGCGCGTGCTGGTCATGAGTTTCAGCCACGCGGAGGACCTGGACGTGGTCGCCGCCTGCCTGCGCCGGCTGCGCGAGCGCGGCGACCTGGCGTACGTCGGCCTGATCGGCAGCAAGACGAAATGGGCCACCTTCCGGCACCGGCTGGAGGAGCGGGGCTTTCGCAAGCAGGAACTGGCGCAGGTCACCTGCCCGATCGGCATCCCCGGCATCGCGGGCAAGCAGCCGGAGGTGATCGCGGTCGCCGTCGCCGCGCAGCTCCTGCAGGGCCCCCTTTCCTGACAACCTGAGAACGCATGGAAAGCTACTTCCTCGACTGGGCCAACCTGCTGCTGCGGTGGCTGCACGTGATCACCGCGATCGCGTGGGTGGGTTCCTCCTTCTATTTCGTCTTCCTGGACAGCAGCCTCACGCCCCCGGAGGACGCCAAGCTGCGGGCCGGGGGCGCCACCGGCGAACTCTGGGCCGTGCACGGCGGCGGCTTCTACCACCCGGTGAAGTACGCGGTCCAGCCGCCGCAGCTGCCGCCCAGGCTGCACTGGTTCTTCTGGGAAAGCTATTCGACCTGGCTGTCCGGCTTCGCGCTGTTCACGGTGTCCTACCTGTGGAACGCGGGGGCCTACCTGGTCGACAAGTCGCTGATGGACTGGTCGCCGGCCGCTGCGGTCGTGGCGGCCCTGGCCTTCCTCGTCGTCTTCTGGCTCCTGTACGACGCGATCTGCCGCGTCCTGGGCACCGCCCGCGAAGGCCTGGTCGGAGTGCTGGTGCTGGCCCTGGTGTGCATCGCGGCGTGGCTCGCCTGCCACTGGTTCGCGGGCCGCGCGGCCTTCCTGCTGGTCGGCGCGATGCTTGCCACCTCGATGAGCGCGAACGTGTTCTTCGTGATCATCCCCGGCCAGAAGAAGGTGGTGCAGGCGATCCGCGACGGCCGGCCGGTCGACCCGGTGCACGGCCAGCGCGGCAAGCAGCGCAGCGTGCACAACACCTACTTCACGCTGCCGGTGCTGTTCGCGATGCTGTCCAACCACTACGGCTTCCTCACCACGCACCCGCGCAACTGGCTGGTGCTGGTCGTGATGATGGCAGCCGGCGCCGCCATCCGGCAGTTCTTCGTCATGCGCCACGGCTGGAAGCTGGGGCGCAACGGCCACCCGGCCGGCTACGCCCTGGCGGGCGTGGCGCTGATCGTCGCCACGCTGGTGTGGCTGATGCCGCAGCCGAGCGCGGCGGCGAAGGCGGCCGCCGCCGCGCCGGCGGACTACGCCGCCGTGCGCCAGGTGCTCGAGCAGCGCTGCTACCTGTGCCACGGCGCGCAGGTGCAGATGAAGAACGTGCGGCTCGATTCCCCGCTGGGCGTGAAGCAGCACGCGCAGGCGGTGTACCAGCAGGCCGTGGTGGCCAAGACCATGCCCCTGAACAACGCCACCCACATCACCGAGGAGGAGCGCGCGGTGATCGGACGCTGGTTCGTGGCCGGTGCCCGCGTCGACTGAACCGGAGGCTTCTTCCCGCCCGCGCGGATCGGGTCTATAACGGGCCTGCCCCCGCAGGGGGATTCCAGGAGGCTCGCATGCGCCGGTCCACGCCTTGGCATCTGCTGCTGTCCTGCGCCGTCGCCGCGGTGCTGTGTGTGCTCCAGGGGGCCGCGCTCGCGCAGTCCGCCGTCCGGCTGTACGGGCGCGAGGCGATTCCGTTCGAGGACGATGGCCGCTTCCAGGAGGCCGGCGCCGTCTTCACTTCGTGGTCGCTGTTCCTGCCCTGCAACCCGCTGTGGCTCGGGGCGGAGCGCACGCAGGACCTCGCGCGGCTGCAGTCGGCCTACCGCAACTTCGCGACGGTTTCCGGTGTCCGGCATGCGGCCGTGTGGTTCACGCGGCCCGCCTCCGAAGAACTCGATGTCGAGCGGGCGGCGCGCTATTGCGAGAAGTTCGGCCTGCTGCCCAGCGGTGGCCCGTATGTGGTCGTGACCACCGTGCACCCGGACCGCTGGCAGAAGGCGGGCGCCGAGGGGCAGGCGGACGATCCGCTGCTGGTGCTGTCGTTCGCCGGCGTGCGCGCCGCCGATTCGGCGCTGCTGCTCACGCAATTGAACGACCAGTTGCAGCTAAAGCAGCTGTCCGCGCAGGCCCTGAACCACCGGCGCTTCTACCTCGCGTGGCTCAACGCGCTCGGCGGCGTCTGCAGCTACCTGCGCGACCTGAAGGTGTCCGTCTCGATCAAGGTCGTGTCGCTGGAGAAGGCGAGCGTCTGTCCGGGCTGAACGGCCGGCCCGCCTTCCCGCACAATCGGGCGCAGGAGACACCGAATGCCCGCGCCCGACCCCCGCCACCAGCCCCGCGCCTTCCTCGAGCACCTGTACCGCGCCGCGGTGCACCGCGCCCTGCCGCTGCACAACACGGCGGCCTTCCTGCCGCCGCCGCCGCGCGGCCGCACCCTCGTGCTGGGCGCCGGCAAGGCGGGCGGTGCGATGGCCCAGGCGGTCGAGGCGCTGTGGCCGAAGGAGGCGCCGCTCTCCGGCCTGGTCGTCACCCGCTACGACCACACCCCGCCGCGGCCGCAGGGCCTGCCCGCGCGCATCGAGGTCGTCGAAGCCGCCCACCCGGTGCCCGATGCGGCCGGCCTGCAGGCCGCCGAACGCATCCTGTCGCTGGCCCAGGGCCTCACGCTGGACGACCTGGTGCTGTGCCTCATCTCCGGCGGCGGCTCGGCGCTGCTCACGCTGCCGGCCGAAGGCCTCACGCTGGAAGAAAAGCAGCGCATCAACCGCGAGCTGCTCGACTCCGGCGCCAACATCGTGGAGATGAACTGCGTGCGCAAGCACCTCTCGCGCATCAAGGGCGGGCGCCTCGCCGCCGCCTGCGCGCCGGCGAAGGTGGTCACGCTCACGATCAGCGACGTCCCCGGCGACGACCCCTCGGTGATCGCCAGCGGCCCCACGGTGCCCGATGCGAGCAGCTGCGCCGACGCGGTGGCCATCCTCCAGCGCTACGGCATCGAGGTGCCCGGCACGCTCATGAACCTGCTGCAGCAGGGCGCGCTCGAGACGCCCAAGCCCGGCGACCCGGCGTTCGCCGGGCAGCAGGTGCACATGATCGCCACCCCGCAGCAGTCGCTGGAGGCGGCGGCCGCGGCCGCCCGCGAGGCGGGCCTTGACGCGCACATCCTGAGCGACGAGATGGAAGGTGAGTCGCGCGAGGTCGGCAAGGTGCACGCCGCGCTGGCGCGCGCGGTGGCGCAGCGCGGCCAGCCCTTCGCGCGGCCCTGCGTGATCCTCTCCGGCGGCGAGACGACCGTCACGGTGCGCAAGCAGCCGCCAGGCACGCCGCGCGGCCGCGGCGGACGCGCCGGCGAGTTCTGCCTCGGGTTGGCGCAGGCGCTGCAGGGCCAGCCCGGCGTGTGGGCGCTCGCCGCCGACACCGACGGCATCGACGGCGTGGAGGACAACGCCGGCGCCTTCGTCGCCCCCGACACCCTGGAGCGCGCCCTGGGCCAGGGCATGAAGATCGACCCCTACCTGCAGCGCAACGACGCCTACGGCTACTTCAGCGCGCTGGGCGACCTCGTCGTCACCGGGCCGACGCACACCAACGTCAACGACTTCCGGGCCCTGCTGGTGCTCTGAGCTGCGGGTTCACGAGAGCCACTGCGCCAGGGTCTGCGGGTGGAGGTGCCACCCGGCCAGTCCGGCCACGCCCATCGCCGTGCCGAACAGGCCCGGGACCAGGGCCAGGCCGTAGAGCCACCAGCGCTGCGTGAGCGAGGCCACGGCCAGGGCGGCGATGGCCACCGAGATCGCCGCGTCCGCGAGGTCGAACTGGTCGTCGCGGTAGTTCAGCGCGTCGTAGTTCTTCTGGTCCTGTTCGGCCTGCTGGCGCAGCTCCTCCTTCTTCTGCGCCTGTTCGACGGCCAGCTTGTCGTAGCGGGCGATGGCGTCGTCCCACGCCGGCAGCTCCGCGCGCGTCTGGCTGCGCGCCTGCAGGCGCAACTGCGCCGCCGTGGCCTTCGCCAGCTCCTCGCGCAGGTTGCGCGCCTGGTAGAAGGCCCAGTGATCCAGCTTGTCGGCCTGGGCCTGTTGCATCGCCTGCACGATGTTGTCGTCCTTGACCTTGCACACGCCGATCACGGTGCTCAGGAGGGCCACGGTGACGGCAACGGTGGCATTGAGGCGCGAGGCGCGGGCCTCGGCGGGGTCGAGCAGGGAGTTCTCCATGGCGGAATGCTAGCGCTGCGCACCGCCACGCTGCTACAGTGGGGCGCTGTTGCAGAAGGAGCTGGGATGGGCAACGGCAAGCATGCGCCGCCACCGGGTGGGCCGCAGGACAAGGCGGAGATCGAGGCCGTGCTGGATCGCATCGGCCGGCGGATCAAGGAATTGCGCGGCTTCGATGCCTCCGGCATCCGGGACCGCTGGGACTCGCGGCTCGAATTGCTGCAGAAGAACGTGAACAAGACGATCGCCGACGCGGTCGGCATGGGGAGCGCGCAATACCGCCAGCTCGCCATCGGCCCGCTCGACGCGGCGCTCGATTCCACCTTCGGCGACCGCTACACCCTCGACGAGCTGCGCGAGGAAGTCCGCAAGGCCGTCGGCCAGGCGGCCATGCGCCTGAACGCCGCGGCCAAGGTGCTGGAGCGGCGGCTGGCGGGCGGCGCGGGGGAATCGACGCTGGCGCCGCTGGGCGACACACCGGCATCGAACTTCGGTGCCTTGCCGTCCGGGTTCGCACCGCTGCCCTCCGGCTTTGCCCCCTTGCCCTCCGGCTTCGCACCCCTGGCGGCCGAACCGCCCAAGCCGCCCCCGCAGGTGCCGGCCCCCCTGCCTGCGCCCGAGCCCCCGCCCGCGCCTGCCGCCGAAGAGCCGCCGGCGTTCGCCACGACGGCCCCGTCACCCCTTGCCGAGCCTGCGCCCGTTGCAGGCAGCCCCACGATGAACCCTCCTGCCAGCTCCCAACATTCCCCGCGCATCGCGATCGTCTGCCGCGACGACAGCGCCGGCGAAGCCGCCACCAGTTTCGTCGCGCAACTCGGGCTGGAGCCGGTGATCTCGCAGCAGCCGCGCGCCGATGCGTCGTCGCTGGAATCGCTCGAGGCGCTGCGCCAGGTGCAGTTCGCCCTGGTGCTGCAGGCGGACCGCCAGCTCGAGATCGGCTTTTTGCTCGGCGCCCTCGGGCGCTCGCGCATCTGCTTCCTGCAGGGCGAGGGCGCGCAGGATGCGCTGCCGGGGCTGCCGCGCCAGCCGCTGGACGAGGGCGGCCTGTGGAAACTGCTGCTGGCCCGCGAGCTGAAGAAAAGCGGGCTCGACGTCGACCTGAACAAGGCCATCTGAGCGCGCGCGAAAGGACATCCCATGAAGACCTACAAGATCGCCTGCATTCCCGGCGACGGCATCGGCAAGGAAGTGATCCCCGCGGGGCAGGAGGTGCTGCAGGCACTGGCCGCCAGCGGCAGCGCCTTCCGGTTCGATTTCAGCAGCTTCGGCTGGGGCGGCGACTGGTACCGCGCGCACGGCAAGATGATGCCCGACGACGGCCTGGACGCGATCCGCAACGTGGATGCGATCCTGTTCGGCTCCGCCGGAGACCCGCACATCCCCGACCACATCACGCTGTGGGGCCTGCGCCTGAAGATCTGCCAGGGCTTCGACCAGTACGCCAACGTGCGGCCCACGCGCATCCTGCCCGGCATCGACGCGCCCCTGAAGCGCTGCGGCCCGAAGGACCTCGACTGGGTGATCGTGCGCGAGAACTCCGAGGGCGAATACGCCGGCGTGGGCGGCCGCGCCCACCAGGGCCACCCGATCGAGGTGGCCACCGACGTGAGCATCCTCACGCGCGCCGGCGTCGAGCGCATCATGCGCTTCGCGTTCAAGCTGGCGCAATCGCGCCCGCGCAAGCTGCTCACGGTGGTCACCAAGTCCAACGCGCAGCGCCACGGCATGGTGATGTGGGACGAGGTCGCGCTGGCCGTCAGCAAGGAGTTCCCCGACGTCCGATGGGACAAGGAACTGGTGGACGCCTGCACGGCGCGCATGGTGAACCGCCCGGCCTCGCTCGATACGCTGGTGGCCACCAACCTGCATGCCGACATCCTGAGCGACCTGGCCGCGGCGCTGGCCGGCAGCCTGGGCATCGCCCCCACCGGCAACATCGACCCGGAGCGCCGCTATCCCAGCATGTTCGAGCCGATCCACGGCTCGGCCTTCGACATCATGGGCAAGGGCCTCGCCAACCCGGTGGGCACCTTCTGGAGCTGCGTGATGCTGCTGGAGCACCTGGGCGAGAACGAAGCGGCCGCGCGCCTCATGAAGGCGATCGAGGAGATCACGGCCGACCCGAAACTGCACACCGGCGACCTCGGCGGCACCGCCAGGACGGCGGACGTGACGGCGGCAGTGGTTTCCCGCTTGAAGAACCGCTGACGGCTGCCCCACACTGCGCGGGTAGTCCACAAGAACCGAAAGGAGTCGAGAGCGATGAAGCGCATCCTGTCCACCCTGGCGCTGGCCCTGCTGGCGCCCGTGGCACTGGCCCAGTCCGTGGCCTGTCCCGACAAGAACGTGCAGTACTGGCAGGCCTTCCCGCCCGGCGGCGAATCCGACCTGTCGGCGCGCCACCAGCAGCTGGTGCTGCACAGGAAGTGCCCCGCCGTCGAGACCATCATCCAGTACAAGGCCGGTGCCGGCGGCGCGCTGATGTGGACGCAGATGAACCAGCTGCCCGGCGACGGCCTCAACGTCGTCGGCGTCAACCTGCCGCACATCGTGTTCCAGCCGATCCAGGGCGACGTGCAGTACAAGACCGCGGACGTCACGCCCGTGTTCTGGTTCCACTTCACGCCCGACATCCTGGTCGTGAGCGCCAAGAGCCCGATCCGCAACTTCAAGGAGTTCATCGAGGCGGCCAAGGCGAAGCCCGGCACCCTGAGCCTCGCCGGTTCGGGCCAGTATTCCGCCAACCATGCCGCCCACGAGCGCCTGGACGCCGCCTTCGGCATCAAGACGCTCTACGTGCCGTTCAAGGGCACCGGCGACCTCGCCTCCTCCGTGCTGGGCGGGCAGGTGGACGGCGCGATGACGTACACGCCCTTCGCCATCGCCAACAAGGACAAGGGCGTGCGCCCGATCGCCGTGGCGATGGACAGGCGCCATCCGCTGATGCCCGACGTGCCCACGTTCAAGGAGCTGGGGGTGGACTGGGTCGACGGCGCCTACCGCGGCATCGGCGTGCCGAAGTCCACGCCGCCGGAAGCGCGCAAGCGCGTCTCCGACCTGTGGCGCGCGCTGAACAACGACCCCGAGATGAAGGAGAAGGCCGCGGCGAGCGGCTTCGAGCTGGTGAACGTGGGCGTGGAGGAAATGGATTCCTTCATGGCCAGCAAGACCAAGCTGTACACCGAAGGCGCGGCCCGCATGGGCCTGGGCAAGAAGTAAAGAAGCCTTCCTACAGGCTCCCTTCGCACGGCGCCCTAGGATGGGCGCCGTTCGCTTTTGGGGCCCGCCCATGCAGCCAGCCAAGGTGCCGCGCAGCCCGCGCGTGCTGATCCTGATCGACTACATCAATCCGCTGAATTTCCCGGGCGCGGAGAAGCTCGCGAAGCCGGCGCTGGCCGCCGCCCGCGCCACGGCGCGCCTGCGCGACGCGATGGAGGCCCAGAAGGCAGCGGTGGTCTACGCCAACGACAACTACGGCGCCTGGCAGTCGGACTTCCAGGCGCTGGTGGCGCAATGCTGCGCGCGCGACGACATCGGCGGCGAGATCGCGCGCCTGGTCGCGCCGCGGCCGCGCGACATCACGCTGCTCAAGCCGCGCCATTCGGCCTTCTTCTGCTCCGCGCTGGAACTGCTGCTCGACGAGATGGGTGCACGCGAACTGATCCTCGCCGGGCTGGCGACGGACATGTGCGTGCAGATGACGGCGGCGGATGCGTTCCTGCGCGGCTACGAAGGCGTGTGGGTGCCGGCGGACTGCACCGCGGCGGAGACGCCGCAGGCGAAGGCGGCAAGCCTGAAGTACATGCGCGACGTGCTCAAGTGCGATGTGCGCTCGTCGCGGGCGCGGCGGGTGGGCGGGCACTGAAAACCGAACTGCCGGACGCAGAGGACGCAAAGGGTACGCAGAGGACGCGAAAGAAGACCTTGAAAGGGTTTCCTTGCTGGATTCCTTTTGCGTCCTCTGCGTACCCTTCGCGTCCTCTGCGTCCGGCTGTCCGCTCCCCCGCCTATTCGCACAGCCTGCGGATCTCTTCCGGGATCGCCACCGCGCGGATCCCCGTCGCGTCGTCGCCCCGGCGCGCCGCGAAGATCCGCACCTCGTCGCATTCCATGATCAGGTCGTCCTCGCGCACGATCCTGTGCCGCTGCACGAAGCTCTTGCCGCGCCATTCGGCGATGCAGGTGTGGATCTGCAGCGTGTCGCCGTAGCTGGCGGTCTTGACGAAACGCGCGTGCGTGTCCACCACCGGCGTGCCGATCATGCCGGTCGCCGCCTCGGTCTCGTGCCAGGGCGGCACGCCGCACTTGACGAAGAAGTTGCGCGAGGAGGCGTCGATCCAGCGGAAGAAGTTGGGGAACCAGACGATGCGCGCCGGGTCGCAGTCGCCGAACTCGACCCGCACGGTGTAGATGATTTCCTTCATGCTGCGCGGATTATCGCTATCCCATCTTGCCCGGCAGCCACAGGGCGATGATGGGGAAGGAGATCAGGATGACCAGCCGGAAGATGTCCGTCGCCACGAAGGGCAGCACGCCGCGGAAGATCGTCGTGAAGCTCACGTCGTGCACCACGCTCTTGATCACGAACACGTTCATGCCCACCGGTGGATGGATCAGGCCGAGCTCCACCGTCATCACGATGATCACGCCGAACCAGATCGGGTCGAACCCGAGCTGCGTGATCACCGGAAAGATGATCGGCACCGTCAGGATGATCATGGCCATCGCGTCCATCAGGCAGCCGAGCACCAGGTACATCACCATGATCAGCGCCAGCACGCCGTAGCGCCCCACGCCCAGGTTGGTCAGGAATTCGGTGAGCTTCTGCGGCGTCTGCGTGATGGTGAGGAAGTAGCCGAACATCAGCGCGCCGATCAGCACCGTGAACACGGCGGCGGCCGTGCGCGTGGCGGACAGCAGCGCCTCCTTGATCTTGGCGCGATCGAGCTTGCCGCGGACGAGGCCCAGGAGGAAGGCGCCGCTGGCGCCGACGCCGCCCGCCTCGGTGGGCGTGAACAGGCCGCCGTAGAGGCCGCCGATCACGAACAGGAACAGCACGATCGGCGCCCACACGTCCTTCAGGTCCGCGGCGCGTTCCGACCAGGGCCTGGCTTCGCCGCGCGGCAGCCAGTTCGGCCGCACCTTCACGATCACCATCACCGTCAGCACGTACAGCAGCATCGCGAACAGGCCCGGGATGATGCCGGCCATGAACAGCTTGCCGATGTCCTGCTGCGTGAGGATGGCGTACACCGCCAGCACGGTCGACGGCGGCAGCATGGCCCCCAGCGTGCCGCCCGCGGCGATCACGCCGGTGGAGAAGGATTGCGGATAGCCGAAGCGCCGCATCTCGGGATAGGCCACGCTGGAGAAGGTCGCGGCGGTGGCCACCGACGATCCGCAGATCGCGGCGAAGCCGCCGCAGGCGAGCACCGTGGCCACGCCGAGGCCGCCGCGCAGGTGCCCGATCATGGAGTTGGCGGCCTTGAACAGCTCGCGGCTCACGCCCGATACCGACACCAGGGCCCCCATCAGCATGAACATCGGGATCACGCCGAAGGTGTAGTCGGTCACGGTGCGCATCGAGGTCTGGCCGACCAGCTTCAACGCCGGACCCGCGCCCGCGATCCAGGCGTAGCCCGTGATGCCGACGAGGCCCATGGCCATGCCGACCGGCACGCGCAGCAGCATCAGGATGAACAGGGTCACGAAGCCCGCGATGGCGAGCAGGTCGGTGTTCATTCAGCCTCCGCCGAGCCGCCTCAAGGAGGCTGAAGCCGCCTCGGGGGGCAGCGCATTACACGAAGTGAAAAGCGTGGGGGCCGTCATTCCATCGCCTTGTGTTCGAAATGCTCGTCGTGCAGCGCTTCCGGCTTGACGATCAGCCGCCAGGTGCGGATCGCGATCAGGATCACCGCGCAGACGTCACCGATCCACGCGACCGCGTAGAACGGCCAGGTGGGGATGTTCAGGTCGTAAGTGAGCACGTGGTCGATGTAGGTCAGGCGCACCTTGTCGAACAGCATCGTGGTCTGCACGGTCACCACGAACAGCAGCACCAGCGTGGCGAAGACGTCGATCATGCGGCGGCGCGAGGTGTTCACCGCGGACCAGACCAGGTCCACCGTGATGTGGCCGCCGCGGTAGCTGGTGGCCGCGATGCCCCAGAAGATCAGGATGCCCAGGAGCATCCGGCCGAAGTCGTAGGAGTCGGGGATGGACGTGCTGAAGAACTTGCGCAGCAGCACGTTGACGAAGATGTTGAGGGCGACGATGCCCACGAAGATGGCGGCGAGCCACTCGATGCCGTTGATGAAACGGTCCGCGAAGTTCTTCTTTTTCAAGTTGGGCGTCCACTAGGTCGTCGTCCCCGGGCAGGCGGGGACCCAGGGCACGCGCACCGCGCGTGACATCGGGAGCCCTGGATTCCCGCCTGCGCGGGAACGACGGCGGGTTGCGTGCTTGCCTGCGCCTACAGCGCGGCCTTGTACTTCACCAGGCTTGCCTTGAGCGAATCCATCACCTTCTTCGGATCCTGGCCGGCCTTCTTCACCGCCTCGGCCCACTGCGCCTCGCCCGGCGCGGTGGCATCGCGCCAGGCCTTGAGCTGCTCGGGGTTGAGCTTGTAGATCTCGTGCCCGGGCTGCGCCAGCTTGGTGTGGCCGCCGAATTCGAAGTCGGCCCACGGGCTGGCGACGCGCTCGGCCCATTCGGTGGTGCAGTGGTCGTCCACGGCGCGCTTCTGCGCGGTCGAGAGGCTGTCGTACTTGGCCTTGTTCATCACCCAGACGAAGGGCGTGACGTACAGCGGCACGTCCATGTGGAAGCTCACCACCTTGTCGATGCCGAACAGCGGGATCGAGCCCCAGGGGAAGGTGATCGCGTCGGCGACGCCGCGCTCCAGCATGTCGCGCGACTCGGGCGCCGAGGCCTGCACGTTGGTGCCGCCCAGGGCCGTGACCATCTGGCCGATCGTGCTGGTGGCCGGACGGATCTTCATGCCCTTGATGTCGGTGGGCAGGAGGATCTTCTTGCGCGCGTGGAAGGTGCCGGGGTCGTGCACGAAGGCGAAGCAGAACTTCACGTCCTTCATTTCCTGCGCGGCGTACTGGCGGTACCAGGCGTCGATGGCGGCGCTGCCGCCCTTGGCGTTGGCGAACAGGAAGGGCAGCGAGGCGCCCGCCATGATCGGGAAGCGGCCCGGCTGGTAGCCCGGGTTCACGTACGAGAAGTCGGAGATGCCGTCCCGCGCCATGTCGTAGTGGTCGAAGGCCTTCCCGAGCTGCTCCGACGGGAACAGCGTGGCCGTGATCGTGTTGCCGGAGGCCTTCTTCAAGCTCTCCGCCCACGCCAGCAGGCTGGGGTTGAGCGGATGCTGCGCGGGCACCCAGCTCGAAAGCTTCAGCATCACGGGCTTGTCCTGGGCCTGCGCCACGCCGGCCGCCACCGTCAGTGCCGCGGCCAGCGCGGTCAGGGTGATTCGGGTCCGCATCGATGTGTCTCCTCTGGCTTGGTCTGGTTCAAAACGTTTCTTTGTATAACGAACGGACCGCGCCGCCATCGTGGTTTTCCTTGAGGCAGCGTGCAGTCCGTCAGCGAGGTTTCAGGCGCGCTTCGTCGGCGGCCAGGCCGCGCGGCTTGCGGACCCAGCGCACCGGCACCGCCTGCACGGGCCGCGGCGGGGCGCCGTGCTGCACCAGGGCCGCGTCGAGTGCCTTGCCCGCGTCGTCGGCCAGCGCCGCCTCTCGCGCGGCGCGGATCGCCTGCGCCGCTTCGAGGGGCACGCCGCCGCGCGCGAGGTGCTCCAGCACGTGCAGCAGGTTGTCCTTGCCGCGTTCGTTGGTCGAGCCGTAGCCCTTGATCAGGCGGCCGCACAGCGCGATCTCGTGGCCCAGGCCCCACGCGCGCTGCGTGCCCTGCACCACGCCGTCCAGCCACTGCCCGATCATCTTCTGTTCGAGCGCGAAGCGGCTGCCGCGCGGGCGCAGCCATTTCAGGGCCGCAAGCGTGCGCAGGGCGGCCATGCCCAGCACGCCATGGGTGCCGATCTTCAGCGGCAGGCCCCACGGCTGCCGGCCGCGCGCGACGCGCCGGCGGTCCCACGCGGTGAGCCTGCGCGCCAGCGCCTGCGGCAGCAGCGCCGCGAATTCCGGCACGCCGGGCTTGAAGTGGTCGTAGACCTTCAGCAGGTCGTGCTCGCCCGCCTTCACCTCGCCCTGCACGCGCGCCCAGCGCGTGGCGCGGCTCTTCAGGTCGGCGACGCGCACGATGTCGTCGAACGCCATCCACAGCGCCAGCCAGCGCGCCATTTCCCTGGTGATGGCGAAGCCGTGCGCGCCCTGCGGATCGGACGCGCGCTCGGCCGCGAGGACCTGCTGCAGGCGCTGCGCATAGAGTTTCGCGTAGGCCAGGCCCTGGTAGTCGACCAGGCGCTGCCAGCCGAGCGCGAACATCTCCTGCACCGGTGCGGGAAAGGCCGCCGCCGCCTGCACCTGCGGCGCCTGCGCCTGCGCACGCGCGGGTTCGCGCAGCACCTGCGCCAGGTAGTCCGCCTGCGTCCTGCCCTGCGCCACGCGGGCGAAGCCCGCGGCGAAACCGCGCAGGCTGGCCTCGGCGCCCTTGCCGCCGGCATTCACCACCGCCTCGTAGTCCTCGCGCCGGAACGGGAACAGGCCGCTGCCCGCGATCGCACCCAGCATCACGGCGCTCACGACGGTGCCCGCCTCCTTCGCCAGCGCATTCATGTCGAACACCTGGTGCGCGCGACTGAACTGCGCGACCAGCTTCAGCAGGTCGGCTGCATCGGCGCGGCCGTCCCCGAGCTGCATGCGCTCCTGCGTCGTGAGCGTGCGCGCGGACGACGTGATCACCAGCGTGCGCTCCGGCGAAGCCATGCCGTTGCCGACCTGGCGCGCGGTCTCCAGCAGCTCGGAGGAGACCATCGCATCCAGCGCGCCCGGCACCGGGCTCAGGCTGAACACGGGCCGCCTGCTTCCGAGCTGCGCCATCGGCACGGGGAACACTTCGAGGTAGTAGGTGGTGGCGCCGGTGCGCTGCGCCACGCCGGGAATCGAGGTGGCCTGCGCGGCATAGCCCGCATGGCGCGCGATTTCCACCAGCCACTCGGTCAGCACGCCGCCGCCTTCGCCGCCCAGGGCGCAGATCAACAGGGAGAGGGGAGACTGCTTCATGCGGGCTGGAGCGCGCGGACGATGGCGCTGCGAAAGGTGTGGAGGAGGCGTTCGTGCCAGCGCGGGTTCTGCACCACCTCGGCACGGTAGAAACTCGGGCACAGGGTGGCGGCGTGTGCGTTCTCGCCGCACAGCCCGCAGCCTACGCAGCCGTCGATCACGGTCGCGACCGGGTCCACCTTGAGCGGGTCGGGGTTGTCCTTGAGCGTCAGCGTGGGGCAGCCGGAAAGCCGGATGCAGGCGTGGTCGCCGTTGCACACGTCCTCGTCGACGCCGTACTTCACGCGCACCACGCGCTCGCCCTTGTGCAGCAGGCTGGCGAGCCAGGGCTTCAGGCGGCGCTGGCGTTCGAGCTGGCATTCGCCCTCCGCCACGATCACCTTCAGGCCGTTGAACTCGCTGGTGAAGGCGTCGATGAGCGTCGCGCGCACTTTCCCGACTTCGTAGGTGTGGACGGTGCGCAGCCACTGCACGCCCAGGCCCTTGAGTGCCGCTTCGATGGTCTGGTTGGTGTGGGCGAGGCTGCGTCCCTTGTCCGACGCGCGAGACTTCGCGCCCTCGTCCGGGGTGGAGAGGATCTCCTGCGTGCCGGTGGCCGAGGTGTAGCCGTTCTTGAAGATCAGGAGCACGGCGTCGTCGCCGTTGAAGAGGGCGCTCTGCACGCCCGTGAGCAGGCCGTTGTGCCAGAAGCCACCGTCGCCCATGATCGCCAGCGTGCGCCGCTGCATCATCGGCGAGACGCCGGCGCGGCTCGCCAGCGACATGCCGTAGCCCAGGATGGAATGGCCCATCGAGAAGGGTTCGAAGGTGCCGAAGGCATGGCAGCCGATGTCGGCCGCGATGTGCACGTTGCCGATCTGCTGCTGCGCGAGCTTGAGCGCCGAGAACACGGGGCGCTCGGGGCAGCCGATGCAAAAGCCCGGCGGGCGCGCCGGCAGCGGTTGCTCCAGCACCGCGGCCGCGGCCTGGCGGCGCTCCTGGTTGCCGGCGAGCCAGCGGCGCGCGTCCTCGGTGGCGGGGCCGGGCAGGTAGCTGGCCGCGAACTGCGTCAGGCCGGTAGCGAGCACTTCCACCGTGTACTCGCCGCCGGAAGGCAGCAGGTCCTTGCCGTGCAGCTTCGTCTGCAGGTCGCGCCGGCGCAGCAGCGTGGCGATCTCCTGCTCGATGAATTCGGGCTGGCCTTCCTCGACGACCAGGACGGCGCGCTTGCCGGCGCAGAAGTCCGCGACCTGCTCCGGCACCAGCGGATAGGTCACGTTCAGCACCAGCAGCGGGATCTCCGTGTCGCCGAAGGCATCGGCGAGGCCCAGTTGCTGCAGGCTGCGCACCAGCGCGTTATAGAGGCCCCCCTGCACGATGACGCCCAGGTCGTCGTGCCGGCCCGCGAACAGCTCGTTCAGCTTGTTCTCGACGATGTACCGGCGCGCCGCCGGGATGCGCTGCTCCGTCTTGAGCTTCTCGTGCCGGAAGGTCACGGGCGGGTGGGCGAGCCGCATGTAGTCGAACACCGCGGGGTTCTCCATCAGTGCGCGGGTGGAAATGGCCGGCGGCCGGTTGTCCCGCGCCGCGAAGCTGCCGCGCACATGGCAGGCCCGGATGCGCAACTCCAGGATCGTCGGCATGTTCGACGCCTCGGAGAGGCAGAAGCCTTGCTCCACCATGCGCGTCATCACTTCCAGGTCCGGCCGCGGATCCAGCAGGCACATGCTCGACTTGAGCGCGAAGGCGTGGGTGCGCTCCTGGATCACCGAAGCGCCCTCGCCGTAATCCTCGCCGACCACGATCAGCGCGCCGCCGGTGACGCCCGGCGAGGACAGGTTGGAAAGCGCATCGGCGGCCACGTTGGTGCCGACGATGGACTTCCAGGTGACCGCGCCGCGCAGGGGGTAGTGGATGGAAGCGCCGAGCATGGCCGCCGCGGAGGCTTCGTTGGAGCAGGCCTCCACGTGCACGCCGAGCTCGTCCATGTAGGGCCTGGCCTGGACCATCACGTCGAGCAGGTGGGACACGGGCGCGCCCTGGTAGCCGCCGATGTAGGCCACGCCGGACTGCAGCAGCGCCTTGGTGATGGCGAGGATGCCCTCGCCGTGGAAGGTGTCGCCGGCACCGAGGCGCAGCGATTCGATTTCCTTGCTGAACGAGACTTCCAACGCCGGACCTCCTGGGGCAAGGCGGGAGTGTCCGCGAAGCGGGGCCATCGATCAATCCAATGAGCCGACTAAGCGGTATGCAATGGGCGCATGAGACCGCCTTGCCTGGACCGCTGCCTTAAGAAAGGTGCCTAGCGCGCCCCGCGCGGCCGCCGGAACGGTTGCCCGCCCGCGGAGGCTGGATGAGAATCGCGGCCCCGGAACCCCGAAGGAGACAAGTGATGAAGAATCTTCGCTGCCTTGTTGTGCTCGCCGTGCTCGGCTGCGCCGGCCTTCCAGCACTGGCGCAGCCGGCCCCGCAGGAGGAGCCCGGGTGGGCCAAGGGACGCCCGAAGACCGACGCTGCGATGCAGATGGCGCCGGTGCCGGCCTTCCCGATCCCGACCGCACCCGACAAGCTGCCGACCGCGAAGTTCAAGCTGCCGCCCGGCTTCAAGGTCGAGACCTGGGCGTCGGGCATCCTGGACGCCCGCGGCCTGCGCCAGGGACCGAACGGCAACATCCTCGTCAGCTCGCTGTTCGTGGCCAACAAGGTCTACATGGTGCCGGAGCAGGGCAATCGCCAGGCCAAGGTGATCATCGACAAGATGCCCCTGGCCACCGGCATCGAGTACGCCAACGGCAGCCTGTTCCTCGCGACGAACACCAAGATCATGCGGTGGGACAACGTCGACAACAAGATGGACAACCTCGGCGAGCCCAAGGTGATCTACGACAAGCTGCCCGGCGGCGGCGACCACAGCTGGAAGTTCCTGCGCATCCGCGACAACAAGCTGTATTACGCGGTGGGCGCGCCGTGCAACATCTGCGATCCCGGGCAGTGGGCGAAGATCTACCGCATGAACCTCGATGGCACCGGCGTCGAGACGATCGCCTCCGGCGTGCGCAACACGGTGGGCTTCGACTTCGACCCCAAGACCGGCGACCTCTGGTTCACCGACAACGGGCGCGACTGGTTGAGCGAGGAACTGCCCAACGACGAACTCAATCACGTGACCAAGCCGGGCCAGCAGCACTTCGGCTATCCGTACTGCCACCAGGGCAGCATCCCCGATCCGGAATTCGGCTGGGGCAAGTCCTGCGACGACTACGTGAAGCCCGCTGCGCTGCTGGGGCCGCATGCGGGTTCGCTGGGCCTGATGTTCTACCGCGGCAAGATGTTCCCGCCCAAGTACCAGGGTGCGATGTTCATCGCGCGCCACGGCCCGTGGAACCGCACGAAGAAGTACTCCGACGTCTCGGTGGCCTGGCCTGACGGCAAGGGCGGTGCGCGCGTCGAGCCCTTCATGACCGGCTTCGTCGAGAACAACCAGTATCTCGGCCGCCCGGTGGACTTCCTGATGCTCAAGGACGGATCGCTGCTCGTGAGCGACGACCACGCGGGCGCGATCTACCGCATCAGCTACGGGAAGCGATGACGCCCAGCGCCGCAAGGCTGCTGCCCGGCGCCGCGGCGCTGGCCCTGCTGGCGGTGGCGCCGCAGGTCGGCGGCCAGCAGAAGGCCCCCGCGGCGCGGGCGGCGGCGAGCGGCGCCAAGGCCGCCGCCGCGCCGCCGGCTGCCGCGTCGTACGCGCAGCGCTTCGCGGGGCTGTGCGCGACCTGCCACGGCGCCAACGGGCGCGCGGCCCTGCCGCTCACGCCGGTGCTGGCCGGCCAGCCCTCGCTCTATGCGATCACGCAGCTGTTCCTGTTCCGGGAAGGCCGCCGCAGCAACGAAGCCATGACGGCCGTGGCCAGGACCATGACCGACGACGACCTGCGCGGCTTCTCGGACTTCATCGCGACGCTGCCTCCCGTGCCCGCGCCGCCGCCGGCCACGCCGCCCGATGCGGCCCGCATGGCCAGGGGCCGCGCGCTGGCGGAGCAGCACAAGTGCCTGTTCTGCCACGGTGCGGACCTGGGCGGCGGCCAGCAGGTGCCCCGCATCGCCGGCCAGCACGAGGACTACCTGCGCGAGAGCCTGCGCGGCTTCCACGCCGGCACGCGCCCGGCCTACACGCAGGCGATGCCCGCCGCCGTGAGCCAGATCCCGGTGGAGGACCTGGACACCCTCGCGTACTTCGCGGCGCGGTTCCCCGTCGCGCCCTCCGCGGCGCCGGCAAAGTAGCGGATCGGATAATCGGCCGGACACTCATCCAGCCGATGCATCTCCACGAGATCGACCTCAACTTGCTGCGGCTGTTCGACGCCGTCGCGCGCACCGGCAACGTGAGCCGCGCGGCGGAACTGCTGCACCTCACCCAGCCGGCCGCCAGCCAGGGCCTGAGCCGCCTGCGCAAGCTGCTGCAGGATCCGCTGTTCATGCGCACGGCCGGCGGCGTGCAGCCCACCCCGAAGGCGCAGCGCCTGGCCGAGCCGGTGCGGCAGGCCCTCGCCACCCTGGAGCAGGCGCTGGGCGAAAGCGCGGGCTTCGATCCGGCGCAGGCCGCGCGCACCTTCCAGCTGCACCTGAGCGACATCGGCGAAGCCCGCTTCCTGCCGGAGCTGATGGTGGCGCTGCGCGAGCGTGCGCCGGGCGTGCGTGTCGAGACGCGGCCGCTGCCGCGCGAACAGGTGGGCGAGGCGCTCGATGCCGGACGCATCGACTTCGCCATCGGCTTCCTGCCCATGGTGCGCGAGAGCCAGCGCGTGCGCCTGCTCGACGACCGTTACGTGGTGCTGCTGCGCGAAGGCCATCCCTTCACGCGCAAGCGCCGCACCGGCGCGGCGCTGCTCAAGGCGCTGGGCGAACTGGAGTTCGTGGCGGTGCGCTCGCACGCCGACACCTTGCGCATCGTGCAGCAGTGCCGGCTGGAGCAGCGCCTGCGGCTCGTGACCGAGCACTTCCTGGTGCTGCCCGCGATCGTGCACGCGACGGATCTCGCGGCGATCCTGCCGCGCAACATCGCGCGCGGTTTCCAGGGCTATGCGATCGTGGAGCCGCCGTTCCCGCAGCGCGACTTCACCGTGGCGCTGCACTGGAGCCGGCGCTTCGAGGCCGATCCGGGCAATCGCTGGTTGCGCTCGCTTATCGAGGAGTTGTTCCGGGCGTAGCTTCGACAGGCGCGACGAGCCGCCGGCGCTCCGTGCGCCACTGGCGGTACGCGCACATGCCGTCGCCCCCCAGCTTCATCTGCACCGCCGCACCGAGGCCGACCTGCGCATCCAGCTCCGGCGGCGTCTCGCCGTTCCACCGCAGCAGCGCCAGCGCGAGTTCGAGCGCCGCGACCAGTTGCGCATCGTCCGCGTCGGCCAGCGCGTCACGGCCCAGCCGGCGCTGCACGTCGAGCAGCAGCCGCTGCAGGAAATCGAGTTCGGTGCGGGCCAGTTCGAGCCGGGAGGGGTCCATGGGCGCAGCGTCGCGCCGCGGCGGGCGGGCGGCTGTCAGCCGCGGGCGGGTCCTGGCCTAGGACGCGTGCGCAGGGCCGCTACTGGCCCTGGATCTGCGCCAGCCGGGCGGCGGCTTCGCGCTTGCCGATGCCGCGCAGCGCGGCGATGGCCTCGAGCTGGCGGGCGCGCGGCCGGGCCTCTCCATGCTCCCACTTGTAGACGGACTGGCCGGAGACGCCGATCAGCGTGGCGAAGTCGGCGGCGGACAGCCCCAGCTTCTGCCGTTGCGCGGCCAGCCGTGTGGCGCTGAAGCGACGATTGGTCGTCTGCGCATCGCCGTCATCTTCTTCGGGCGCAGCGCCTCCCTTGGCGACCGCCTTGCTGGTGCGCTTGACCTGGCGCTCCAGGTCCTCGATGCGCCGCCGCAAGGCCGCGATGTGCGTGCGGTATTGAGCGGACGCCTTCTTGAACTCGGCGGTCTGCGCGCGCGCTTCCTTGCGTGCGATGCGGGCGATCTCGTCCTTCAGGACAGCTGCAATATTCGGCATGCTCTCGATGGTTTGCCGACTCGGGTTGTACAGCCATCCCCCTTGCCGGTCGAATGTTTTCTCCCGGACGCCATCATAGTCGTGCAGCACGGCCGTGCTGACTGCACAATGGTTTCCATGGCCGATCTCGAGCTCGCGGTCATCGATGTCCAGCCCGGAGCGCCCCTGGAAAGCCAGTCCGGGCTCCAGCTGTTGCGCCCACGCATCTATGGCGCCTGGATGCGGCCGTCCGGCCCCCGCCGTGCCGCCGCGATCGTGATGCATCCCACCAGCAATTTCATGGGGCATTACCTCATCGCGCCGCTGGCCGAGCGCGGCATCGCCTGCATGGGCCTGAATTCCCGCTACGCCGGCAACGACACCCTGCTGCTGATGGAGCGCGTGATCCAGGACCTGGGGGCCGGCGTGCACTATTTGCGCGAGCGCGGTTACGAGAAAGTGGTGCTGATCGGGAATTCGGGCGGCGCGGCGCTGGCTGCGTTCTACCAGGCACAGGCCGAATGCCTGGACATCGAACACCTGCCCGACGGCGATCCGGCGGGCCTGTCGCCACGGGACCTGCCGCCGGTGCAGGGCCTGGCGCTGTGCGCCGCCCACGAGGGGCGTTCCACCCTGATGCGCAACTGGATCGATCCCTCGGTGACCGACGAGCACGACGGGCTGTCGTGCGATCCCGCGCTGGACATGTACGACGTGCGCCATGGCCCGCCTTTCAGCCACGCCTTCCTGGAGCGCTTCCGCAATGCGCAGCAGGCCCGCTACGAGCGGCTGGACCAGTGGGTGGGCGAGCGGCTGGCGCTGCTGCGCGCGCAGGCGGCGCCCGGCAGCGCGCGCGACGAGGTCTTCGTGGTGCACCGCACCCACGCCGACCCGCGCTTCCTCGACCTGTCCATCGACGCCAACGACCGCGCGGTGGGAAGTGTCTGGGGCGCGGGCGCCGTCGGCGCGCGGGCCGTCAACCACGCCGCCAGCCAGATGGGGCGGATCACCTCGCTGACGGGCTGGCTGTCCCAATGGTCACCGCGCAGCCGCGCCGACGGGCCGTCGAACCTGGCGCGCACCAGCGTGCCGGTGCTCCTGTGCACGTACACGGCCGACTCGTCCACCTTCCCGAGCACGCGCGCCGCGTGGCTGGCCGCCGGCGGCAACCGCATCCGCAACGTCGACGTGGTGGGCGGCAACCACTATCTCGCGGGCCAGCCGGAACTGGTGCGGCAGGTCGCGGATGCCATGGCGAAGTGGATCCTCGAACTGTGATGCATTGCACGGAGTCGCGTGGGTGTCCCCTACTACAGCGCTGTGGGCGGTGTCCTACAATCCGCTGCCTCGTGCGCTCCTACCATTCGCGCCTCCTCTCCCGGAGGCTGCCATGGCTGTTCCCTTCTCCAGCGTCGTCCCCGATCGACCGGGAAAGACTTCCTTCTGGACCACCGCGCGCGCGGCGGGCAAGTACGACATGAAGGAAACCGCTTCCAGCAGCACGCAGCCCCAGACCGTCGGCGTGGGGTCCCTGGACAACGTGCGTTCGGTCTTCTGGCAGGCCTACCGGCACCTGTTCCCGCCGCACTCGCTGGCGGCGCAGACGCCCAATGGCAGCGTGGTGATCTCCTGGTCCATCATGGACGAACCGAATGCGCGCTATCCGTACGCCGCGCCGGTAATGCTGCGTTTCGACCAGGCGCTGGTCGAGGCGATGTGGAAGGCCGATGCGCGCCAGCGCGTGCGCATCGCGGAAAAGCACGAGGCCACGCTGCGCGAGGGACTGCGCGGCTACGACCCGTTCGCGCGCTTCCCGAACGCGCGCGTCGTGAACATCGGCTAGGAATCCCTGATTTTCTCCCTCTCTCCCTGGGAGAGGGACGGGGTGAGGGCAGCCGTCAGGCGAGCACCCGCAGCCTGATCACGGCTGGCGCAGCCGCTGCACCAGCAGGTCTTCCGCCGCCCGGTTGATGCCGTGCGGCAGGCCCGGCACGAGGTCCGGGGTGACGGAGGCGCCGAGTGCCTCCAGTTGCCGTGCCGCCTGCTGCGCGTGCGCCACCGGGATCACCGGGTCCGCGGTGCCGTGGATGAAGTGCAGCCGCACGCCCTGCGGCGCCTCGCGCGGCAGCTCGGAATACCGCCCCGACAACGACACCACGCGCGCCGCGGGCGGCTGCGGCGACTGCGCGGCGGCCAGCGACATGATCGCGCCCTGCGAGAAGCCGACCAGCGTCGTCGCCTCGCGGCCGACGCCGGTGCGCTGCTGCCATTCCTGCACGGTTTGCACGAAACGCTCCAGCGTCGCCGCCACGCGCGCCGGCCGGTTCTCCTCCGTCACGCCCTGGACGGAGAACCACTGGAAGCCGCTCCCGAAATCGGAGCGGTCGGGGCCCGGGATGCTCACGACGGCCGCGTCGGGGAACTCGCGTGCCAACCGGCCGCCGAGCGGCACCAGGTCCTGCGGCGTGGCGCCGACCCCGTGGAACAGCAGGAACAGCTGGCGCGGCTGCGCCGGCGACTGGACGATGAGCGCGGCGCTCAATGCAATGCTCCCGCCGGGGCCGTGAGGCGCGCGCCGAACAGGTACGAATCCATCGAGAGCACGCCGTAGGTGATGCCGCCTTCCAGCGTCTCGACCTCGCTCTCGCCGGCCGCCGCGCCCGCCGCCACCAGCAGCGGCAGGAAGTGCTCCGCCGTCGGATGGGCGCGCTGCGCGTGCGGCGCGCTCTCCAGGGCGTCGACCAGCCGGTGGTCGTCGCGCGCCTCGACGGCCTCGCGCACCCAGTCGGCGAACTCGCGCGCATAGGCGGCCTCGTGGCCGTCGCCGGCCATGCGGAACTCGTAGAGGTTGTGGGTCATCGAGCCGGAGCCGACGATCAGCACGCCTTCGTCGCGCAGCGGCGCGAGCGCCCGGCCCAGCGCATAGGCCTGCTGCGCATCCAGCGTGGCCGGCAGGGAGACCTGGAACACCGGCACGTCGGCATCCGGGTAGAGGAAGCGCACGGGCACCCAGGCGCCGTGGTCGAGACCTTGCTGCGGGTCCGCCTCGGCCGGCCAGCCGGCGGCGCGCAGCACTTCGACGGCGCGGGCGGCCAGCTCCGGGTGGCCGGGGGCGGGGTACTGGATGCGGTACAGCGCGCGGTCGAAACCGCCGAAATCGTGCACGGTGGCCGGCGCGGCCGTGGTGGCGACCTGCACCCCGCGGGTGATCCAGTGCGGCGACACGACGAGCACGGCCTTGGGCCGGGGCAGCGTCGCGCCGGCCGCCACCAGCTGCGGGCCCAGCCGGCCGGGCTCGAGCGCGAAGGTCGGGGCGCCGTGGGAGACGAAGAGGACGGGGGTGCGTTGCATGGGGCGAATCCTTGGAACGGCCGCAGTTGCGGCCACGCCTCCAATTTAGGGCCGCGGCCCGCCCGCAGAAACAGGCCTGCGGCCAATGCCCCTTTGCGCAGGCAGCAACAATGCGGCTCAGCGCTTGGCGTCGAGCTGGCGCAGCAGCGACCAGGCCACGCCCCCGAGCAGGAGCACGCCCACGCCGAGGACGAGCCACAGGCCCGCGGTCTTGCCGTCCACACCGCGCGGCAGCCAGGGGGCCCACCACGACGCGGCCGGGGCCGGCAGGCTCTCGATGCGCGCGATGCGGGCCGCGGGCAGGTCCGCCACCGGCGTCCTGGTGGCGGATGCCAGCACGGACAGGGGCAGGGCGCCGGCCGGCGTGCCGGGGCGTCCGGCGGCGAGCTGGTAAGGCCCGGCCGCACCGGCGACGAACACCAGCTCCAGCGGATCGAACAGCGCCTGTGCCGTCAGCGGCAGGCCCTGCAGGCGCGCGCCATGCGTGGCCTCCACGCGCAACCAGCGCACCGAGGGATGCGAAAGCTCCACCGGCGGGTTGCGGCTCTCGTCGGCGCCGGCGCCGACGCGCCAGACCACCGTCTGCGCCAGCAGCCGCCACGGCTGCGAAGGCTGGTTGCGCCCCAGCACGCGCACGGGCACCAGCGTGTTCGGCTGCGTGGTCGCGAGCTGCAGCTTGCGCAGCGGCGTCGCGAAGCCCAGCGACCACTCCAGCGCGGCGGGGCCGTCGGCGACGGGCTCGCCCAGCATCGCGGCCGGGAAGGTGGGCTCGGGGCGGCTGCGCGCGAGCAAGCCCACGATGGCGTCGACGGCCACCCCGGCCTGCCCCGACCAGTCCAGCCGCAGGTAGCGGTCCTGCAGGCGCAGCGGCGCGGCGAACTCGAGGCGGTCGTTGGCGGGCGCATCGACGCCGTCGAAGCGGAAGATGCGGCCCTGCACCCCCACCGGCGTCCAGTGCGCGAGATCCGGGCTGGTTTCGACGCTGAAGCGAATGGGCGTGTTGGTGGGCAAGCGTGCGCGCACCACCAGCGCGGAAATCGGGTCCTGCTGCGAGCGCGTATCGAACAGGGCCGCGTCCAGCCGGCGTGCCGCGGACTGCGCATCCCCGGAAGGCCGGCCGAGATCCACCCACACCGACTGCTGCTGGCCGTTGCGCTCGATGCGCATCTGCAGCGTGCCCGGGCCGGAGGGCACGCCGGCGTCGGCAGCGTAGAGAGGCAGCGCGGCGAAGGGCTGCGTCTGCGGCCGCGCCGCTTCGGGCGGCAGGGCCGGGGTGGAGAACGCGAACGGCACCGCGCGCCCTTGGCCGTCGAAGATGCGCAGGTCGGCGCCCTGCGAAGACTGCAGCCGCGCCAGGGCATCCCCCGGCACCACGATCCGCAGCAGGCCGCTGCGCTCCGAGGTCTCCAGCGTGCCGCGCCAGGCGAAGTCGTGCGGCACCGGTTCTTCCGCCGCGGACACCGCCGCGCAGAGCGCCGCGGCCAGGAGCAGCACCCACTTCATGGCGCCACTCCCCGCAGGGCGGCGTCCGGTGCGCTCTCCTTGCGTCCGGGTGCCGGCGGCAGCGGTGCGAACCAGCCCACCACCAGCATCAGCAGGCCCACGGCGATGAAGACGACGATGCGCTCGGAGCCGCCGCGGTTGGACAGATCGACCACGAACAGCTTGAGCACGGTGAGTCCCAGCAGCCCCGCACCCAGCATCCACGGCAGGCGCAACGCCTTGCGGTGCGCCGCGACCATCAGCACCAGCGCGATCAGCGTCCAGAGGATCGAGTAGCCCGCCTGCACGAGGAAGGACGAGGACAGGCTGTGGGCATCCCAGGGTACGCCGGCGTAGTGGTGCGCGATGCGCAGCCACACGGTGTTGATGGCGACGAAGCCCACGCCGCCCAGCACCGCGCCGGGCACCGTCCCGTGGACGACCGCGGGCAGGCGCAGGGAACTGGCGCGCAGCATCAGCAGCCACAGCGCGCACACGCCGAGCGCCAGGCCCACCGCGAGGTCGGTCGGATTGAGCAGCGGCAGGTAGGGCAGCGGCCGCGTCTCGCCGCTGGAGGACACCGCCACCAGCAGGGCGCCCGCCGTGAGCGCTATCGCGACCGGCGCCGCGGCGCGCCAGGCATAGGCCTCGATGAAGCGGTCCAGCGGCCAGTGCGCGGCAGGGCGCGCCAGCAGCGGCCGGCGGCAAGCGGCCACCACGAGCAGCAGCACCACCGAAGCGGCGGCCAGCAGGATCACGGTGGCCCAGGCCGTGCGCCACAGTTGCGCGCGGCCGATCGCGAACACCAGCAGGTTGCCCACCAGCAGCACCAGCAGCCACACGCCGCCCGCGTGCACCCACGGCCACCAGGCGCGCGGCGGGCCGGCATCCAGGCGCCGCAGGCAGGCCAGGTGCGCCGCCAGCACCAGCGGCCACACGATCCAGCCGGCGCCCTTGAACACGTGGTCCAGGCTCGCCATGCCCCACAGCGCGACGAGCAGCAGCAACGGCAGGTTCAGCCAGCTCGGCGTGGCCGCGATGGCCCAGGGCGAACGGCGCCGCGGCAACGCCAGGGTGTGCAGCGCATAGGCACTGAGCACCCACGCGGCCAGGTGCAGCAGGACCTGCTGCGAGCGGGCGAACAGGGGCAGCAGCCACGCGGGCATGGCGCCCAGGCTGCGGTCGATCTCGAAGCCGAGCGCGGCCTGCCACCAGAGGAAGCCGATCCAGAACAGCACCGGGGAGAGCCCGGCCTCCAGCGCGGTGAAGTTGCGCTCCATGTCGCTCGCACTCTCACGCGCACCGGCCTCGCGCGACCACCATGCGATGGCGAGCGCCGCGCCCGCGAGCATGGTCGCGCCCAGGAAGAGCGGATTGGCGACAGGCCACGTCGGCGCCTCGACGCCATGCCGCGCATCGAGGAACAGCACCGCCGCCAGCACCTGCAGCGCGAGCCCGAAGGCCCGGGCCAGCCAGCGCTGCTGGCGCCGCGCCATCCAGTACACGCCCGCGCCTTCGACCGCCCACACCGCCGAGGTCCAGCGGCCATCGAGCGCCAGCGGCACCGCCAGCGTGAGGAAGCCGAGCGCCAGCGCGACGAAGCACTCCGCGAGCCAGCGGTTCACCGTGGCATCGCCGCGCGTGCGCCGCAGCGCCCACCAACCCAGCGCCACGTACACGCAGCCCAGCCCCAGCGCCGAAAACGCCATCGCATACGGCATGTCCTTGACCAGCGCCGCCTGCAGGCTGAAGGCCACGATGGGCGTGCCGAACAGCAGCGTGGCATCCACCGCCTTGTGCGCGCCCTGGCCGTGCCGCAGCGCGTAGAACAGGCTGGCCAGCAGGTACACCAGGAAGAAGGCAGCGAGGAAGGGCTCGGTGCTGGCGAAGTGGCGCGGCTCGTAGCGCAGCACGCCCCACAGCGTGGCGATGGCGAAGGTGGCGAAGAAGCCCAGGAGGTTCAATGCCCGCCACGCGCGCAGCCACGCGATCAGCGCGATGGCGACGCCGAGCAGCAGGTAGTAGCTGAAGAGCCCGACGTGGCTGCCCTGCCCGGTGGAAACCAGCACCGGTGCCGCGAAGCCGCCGGCGAAGGCGATGAAGGCCAGCGCCTGCGCGTCCAGCGCCAGCGCGATCACCGCGGAGAACAGGCAGACGAGGCCGAGCAGCACGAAGGCCATGCCCGCCGGCAGGAACTGGTACAGCCGGAAGGCCGCGAACACGGTGAGATAGAGCACCGCGATGCCGGCGCCCTGCAGCGTCGTGGCGTAGCCGAGGCGGTCCGGCTTCCTGCTGCGCACCCGCAGGCCCAGCACGAACAGCGCGATGCCCGCTGCGCCGATGGCCGCGAGGCGCAGCTCCGGCGGAAGCAGGGCGTGTTCCACCGCGTATTTCGCCAGGAACGCCAGGCCGATGAACAGCACGACGACGCCCATGCGCACGACGGTGTTGCCGCCCAGGAGCCAGTCGCGGGCGCGTTGCACCAGCACGGTCAAGAAATCCGGCTGCGCGTCGGCGCGCGGGCGCGGCGAGGCCGCCTCAGGCTCGGCCTCGGGCAAGGGAGAAGGAACGGTCGGAATGTCGAGCGGCTCCGGCTCGCGCACCGCCCGCACCGGCGGGGCGGCCGCCCGGATCGGAGCCGGCGCCGGCGCCGGTGTCTGTGTGTCCGCCTGTGTCTGCGCCTGCGCCTGCGTTCGCGCTGCCGGCGTCACCGGCGCGGTCGCGGGCGCGAGGGCCGCGGCGCGCTGGGCCACCGCCCGCTCGATCTCCTTGCGCATCGCCCGGCGCAAGGTCCACGCAATCAGCGCGCCGACGATCGCGCCGGCAACGGTATGGAACTGCCAGTCGTAGCTGCGCCACAGCGTCCCGAACAACGCCCCCCACACGGCTCCCCAGATCACCATGCTGCTTCCTCCGGTTGTCGGCCTGCGGGCGACTGTGCGCGCGGCCGGCCCCTGTGCCGGGGCTTGGCTCGGGCCAGTATAGGAAAGCGGTACCGGAAGAACCGCGCGACGCGGCCCGCAGCGTGCGTTTGTTGACGCGCGTCAGCCGCGCAAGGCCTTGAGCACGTTCTCCGCCGTCGCCGGTGCGTCCAACGCCACACGCGGCTGGCCGTTCGCGGCCGCCACGGCATCGCGCAGGGCCTCCCACACGCTGATGGCGAGCATGAAGGGCGGCTCGCCGACGGCCTTGCTGCCGCCGACGTTGTCCTCGCGATTGGGCTCCGGCCACAGCGCGATGCGCAAGTGCGCCGGCACGTCGCCGGTGGCCGGGATCTTGTACGTGCTGGGCGCGTGCGTGGCGAGCTGGCCCTTGGCGTCCCACACCAGCTGCTCGGTGGTGAGCCAGCCCATGCCCTGGACGAAGCCGCCCTCGATCTGGCCGATGTCGATGGCCGGATTGATCGAGTGGCCCACGTCGTGGAGGATGTCCACCTTCAGTACGCGGTTCTCGCCGGTGAGCGTGTCGATGGCCACTTCGGTGCAGGCGGCGCCGTAGGCGAAGTAGTAGAAGGGCCGCCCGGTCAGCGTGTGGCGGTCGTAGTGGATCTTGGGCGTGCGGTAGAAGCCGTCGCTCCAGAGCTGCACGCGCGCATGCCAGGCGTCGTCGACCAGCTGCTCCCAGCCCATGACGGCATCCGGTCCGCTCACCTGCCCGTGCGCGAAGAGCACCTGCTCGGGGCGGCAGTTCTGCTTTCCGGCCACGTACTCCGCCAGCCGCTGGCGGATCTGCCGCGCGGCGAACTGCGCGGCGCGGCCGTTCAGGTCGGTGCCGCTGGAGGCCGCGGTGGCGCTCGCGTTCGGCACCTTGCCGGTGTCGGTGGAGCTGATGCGCACCCGCTCGAAGGGCACGCCCAGTTCGTCGGCCACCAGCTGGCACACCTTGGTGTGCAGGCCCTGGCCCATCTCGGTGCCGCCGTGGTTCACCTGCACGCTGCCGTCGGTGTACACGTGCACCAGCGCGCCGGCCTGGTTGAAGAAGGTCGCGGTGAAGGAGATCCCGAACTTCACCGGCGTGAGCGCCAGGCCGCGCTTGATCACCGGGCTGGCCGCATTCCACTGCGCGATCGCCGCGCGCCGGTGGCGGTAGTCCGCGTCGTGCTCCAGGCGCGCGATCAGCGGCGCGAGGATGTTGTCCTCCACCGGCATCTGGTAGTGGGTGACGTTGCGGTCCTCGATGCCGTACAGGTTGGCCTTGCGCACGTCCAGCGGATCCATGCCCAGCACGCGGGCAATCTCGCCCAGGAGCGCCTCGGTGACGATCATCCCCTGCGGCCCGCCGAAGCCGCGGAAGGCGGTGTGGCTCTGCACGTTGGTCTTGCAGCGGTAGGAGACGATCTCCACGTCGCCGAGGAAGTACGCGTTGTCGACGTGGAACACCGCGCGGTCCGCCACCGGCCCGCTCAGGTCCGCGCTCCAGCCGCAGTTGGCCGCCAGCATCAGCTTCAGCCCGAGGATGCGCCCGGCGTCGTCGAAGCCGACCTCGTAGTCGTAGGCGAAGGGGTGGCGCTTGCCGGTGACCAGGAAATCGTCGTCGCGGTCCAGCCGCATCTTCACCGGCCGGCCGGTCTTGTGCGCCGCGAGCGCCGCCCACACGGCGACGTGGCCGGCCTGCGTTTCCTTGCCGCCGAAACCGCCGCCCATGCGACGGCAGTCGACGCGAACCGCGTTGGCCGGCACGCCCAGCGCGTGCGCGACCCAGTGCTGCACCTCCGCCGGGTGCTGCGTGCTGGAATGGATCCACCACTGGCCCTGTTCCAGCGGCAGCGCGTAGCCGACCTGGCCTTCGAGGTAGAAGTGCTCCTGGCCGCCGACGTCGAGCGCGCCGGCCAGCCGGTGGGGCGCGCGCGCGATGCCCTGTTCCGGCTCGCCGCGGCGCACGGTCACCGGCGGCAGCACGAAGCTTTGCTGCCGCACGGCCTCGCGCACGTCCAGGATCGCCGGCAGCGGCTCGATGTCGACCTGCACCTGCCGCGCCGCGCGCCGGGCCTGCATCACGGTCTCGGCGACGACGACGCCGATCACCTGGCCCACGAATTCGACCGTGTCGAGGGCGAGCACCGGCTCGTCGTGCACGAAGGTGGAGAGGAAGGGGTCGCCGGGGATGTCGCGCGCCAGGATGACGTCCTGGACGCCTTCCATCTCCAGCGCCAGGGTGGCGTCCACCGCCAGCAGCCGACCGCGCGCCAGCTTCGACAGGATGGGCGCCGCGTGCAGCGTGCCCTTCACCTCGGGGATGTCGTCGACGTAGGTGGCCGCGCCCGCGACGTGCGCGCGCGCGCTTTCGTGGATGCGGGGCTGGCCGGTGGCGGGCCGGGCCGCCGCCTGGGCGACGAATTTCTCGGGCGCGTTCATGGCAGGGCGACTTCCTCGAGGCGGAAGCTTTCCAGGTTGATGTTGGCATGGCCCTGCGTTTCGAGCCAGAAGCGCTGCACGAGGTTCGCCAGCACTTGCGCGCGGTACGCGGCCGAGGCGCGCATGTCGCTGATCGGGTGGAATTCGCTGCCCAGCGCCGCGGCAGCCCGTTGCGCCGCTTCGGCCGTCCAGGGCCGGCCGCGCAAGGCGGCTTCGGCCTGCAGGGCGCGGACCGGCGTCGCGGCCACGCCGCCGGCACCGATGCCGATCTCCTCGACGATGCCGTCCGCCAGCCGCATGCGGATCGCCAGGCACACGGCGGAGATGTCGTCGTCGTAGCGCTTGGAGATCTTGTAGGCGCGCAGGAATTCGGTCGCTTGCATCCCGACAGGGCCGTTCCCACCCTCTCCCGCCTGCGGGAGCGGGCCGGGGTGAGGGCGAACCGGCCGCGGCACCTTGATCCACCCCACCACCTCGTCCGCCGCCAGCACGGTCTGCCGGTACCCCGTGTAGAACTGCTCCAGCGGCAGCTCCCGGTGCCCGCGCACGCTCAGCAGCACCACGTGCGCGCCCAGGGCGATCAGCAGCGGCATGGAGTCGCCGATGGGCGAGCCGTTAGCCACGTTGCCCCCCAGCGTGCCCGCGTTGCGCACCGGCAGGCCGGCGAAGCGCTGGAAGAAGGTGGCGAGCTGTGGCCGCTGCGCCGCCAAGGCCTCGAAGCCAGCGGTGAGCGTCACGGCCGCGCCGATCGCGACGTGGTGCTCGTACTCTTCCACGCGCTTGAGTTCCGCGACCTGCGTCACGTCCAGCACCTGCTCGAACTGGCGGTGCATCTTGGTGACCCACAGGCCCACGTCGGTGCAGCCGGCCACGATCTGCGCCTTCGGGTGCGCGGCGCGCAGCCGCAGCAGCTCGGGCAGCGAGCGTGGCGCCAGGTACGAAGCGGCGCCGGAAGCGCCCGCCGGCGCCCGCTGCGCGTTCAGCTGCTCCAGCTTGCGCAGGATCGCCTGCTCGTCCTGCTCCACCCGCGGCAGGCTGGCCATGGCCTGCGCCGCATCGAGGATGGGCCGGTAGCCGGTGCAGCGGCAGAGGTTGCCCGACAGCTCTTCCTGCGCCAGCTCGCGCGTGACGGCCTCGCCGCGCAGCACGTGGTTCTGGTACATGCCGAACAGGCTCATCACGAAGCCCGGCGTGCAGAAGCCGCACTGCGAACCGTGCGCCTGCACCATCGCCTCCTGCGCGGGGTGCAGGGTGCCGTCGGGCCCGGCGAGGTCCTCCACCGTCCACAGGGCCATGCCGTCGATGGAGTGGGCGAGGCGGATGCAGGCGTTGATCGCGCGATACTTGAGCCTGCCCTGGTCGGGCTCGGCCAGCACCACGGTGCATGCGCCGCAGTCGCCTTCACCGCAGCCTTCCTTGGTGCCGGTGGCCGAAAGGTCCTCGCGCAGCACCTCCAGCAGCGTGCGCTCGGGTGGTACATTGCCCAAGCTGACGAGTTCGCCTCGGCGGATGAATCGGATCGTCCTGGATTCCATGGGGTTGCGCTGAAGTATCGGGCTGTTCGTGGCCGCAGGTGGCCGTGCAGCGAGGTTAACGGCCAGCCTCGCCCTTGGCATACGCACCGTGTTATGCGCGAAATGCAGGCAAAGGTATGAGGGACCAGGCGCTTTTCGACAGGATAGACCTCCACTTGATTCGGGTGTTGCATACCGTGCTGACGGAACGCAGTGTCTCGCGCGCCGCACTTCGGCTGGGCATGCACCAGCCGGCGGTCTCGGCCGCCCTCAAGCGCCTGCGCGAACTCGCGGGCGACCCCCTGCTGGTGCGCTCGGGAACCGCGATGGTGCCCACCGACGCCGGCCTGCGCATGATCGAGCCCAGTGCAAGCATCCTGCGTGCCGCCGAGGTGCTGTTCTCGGACGCGCGCGGCTTCGAGCCGCAGACGGCGGCCCACACCTTCCGCATCGCCGCTGCCGACTACCTCGACCCCGCCTTCCTGCCGCAGGTGGTGGCGTCCGTGAAGGCGCAGGCACCGCAGGCGCACATCGAGATCCATCCGCTGACCGCCGCCTCCGACTACCACGCGCGGCTCGCGCAGGGCGAGATCGACGTGGTGGTGGGCAACTGGCTCAAGCCCCCGCAGGACCTGCACCTGTCGCAACTGTTCACCGACCGGATCGTGTGCATGGTCTCGCGCGAGCACCCGGCCGTGCGCCGCGGCTGGACCACCGAGAGCTGGCTGGAGGCAGACCACATCGCGCCGACGCCCACGCACCCCGGGGCGCGCGGCGTGATCGACGAGTACCTGGAAGAGCAGGGCCTGGCGCGCAACATCACGGCGCGCTGCGCGCACTTCGGCCTGATCCCGCGCATGGTGGCATCGAGCTTGCTCGTGCTCACCACCGGCCGCCAGTTCTGCGAGCGCTTCCGTGACCGCCTGCCGGTGCAGGTGCTCGAGTGCCCCGTGGCCTTTCCCGACCTCGTGTACTACCAGCTGTGGCACGAGCGCACGCACCAGTCCGCCGCCGCCCGCTGGCTGCGCGAGCGCGTGCGCGAGGCGGCCGCGGGCCTGAAACCGCAATGACGTGGAGACCCGACGAGTGAGCATCCCGCGCCTGCAGCTCGCGCACATCACGAAGCGCTATCCCTCGGTGGTGGCCAACAGCGACGTCTCGCTGCAGGTGCTGCCGGGCGAGACGCATGCCGTCCTCGGCGAGAACGGCGCGGGCAAGTCCACGCTGATGAAGATCATCTACGGCGCCGTCAAGCCGGACGAAGGCAGCGTGCTGTTCGACGGCCAGCCCGTGCACATCCGCAACCCGCAGGAGGCGCGGGCGCTGGGCATCAGCATGGTGTTCCAGCACTTCAGCCTGTTCGACACGCTCACCGTGGCGGAGAACGTGTGGCTCGGCCTGGACAAGAGCCTCACGCTGAACCAGGTGACGCACAGCATCACCGCCAAGGCGCAGGAATACGGGCTGGAGGTCGATCCGGCGCGGCCCGTGCACACGCTGTCGGTGGGCGAGATGCAGCGGGTGGAGATCATCCGCGCGCTGCTGACCAACCCGAAGCTGCTGATCCTCGACGAGCCGACCTCGGTGCTCACGCCGCAGGCGGTGGAAAAGCTGTTCGTGGTGCTCAAGCAGCTGGCCTCCGAGGGCTGCAGCATCCTCTACATCTCGCACAAGCTGCACGAGATCCGCGAGCTGTGCACCGCCTGCACCGTGATGCGCGGCGGCAAGGTCACCGGCGACTGCGATCCGCGGCGCGAGAGCAATGCGTCGCTGTCGCGCATGATGATCGGCGCCGAGCCGCCGCAGCTGGAACACCACGAGCGGCAGCCCGGGCCGGTGGTGCTGGAGGTGCAGCGCCTGACACTGCCGCGCGAGGACCAGTTCGGCCACGACCTGGACGACATCTCCTTCGAGGTGCACGCGGGCGAGGTGGTGGGCATCGCCGGTGTCTCGGGCAACGGCCAGCGCGAGCTGCTGTTCGCGTTGTCCGGCGAGGATCGGCGGGCTGCCCCGGAAATGATCCAGGTGAGCGGCATCCACGCCGGCCGGCTGGACCCGGCCGACCGGCGCGACCTCGGGCTGCACTTCGTGCCGGAGGAACGCCTGGGCCGCGGTGCGGTGCCGGGCCTGGGCCTCGCGCAGAACCTGCTGCTCACGCGCACCGACGCGGTCAACCGCAGCGGCTGGATCGACGTCAAGGGCCTGAAGCAGCAGGCGCTGCGCATCATCGAGAAGTTCAACGTGAAGGCGGGCGGGCCGGACGCGGCGGCCAAGTCGCTCTCCGGCGGCAACCTGCAGAAGTTCATCGTCGGGCGCGAGATCGACGCCAACCCGAAGCTGCTGATCGTGTCGCAGCCGACCTGGGGCGTGGACGTCGGCGCCTCGGCGCAGATCCGCGCCGAGATCCTGGCGCTGCGCGACGCCGGTTGCGCGGTGCTGGTCGTCTCCGAGGAGCTGGAGGAGCTGTTCGAGATCAGCGACCGGCTGCACGTGATCGCCAAGGGCCGGCTGTCGCCGAGCATCGAGCGGGCGCGGGCGACGGTGACGCTGATCGGGGAGTGGATGAGCGGGTTGTGGGTGGTGCATCCGTTGCGGGAGGCGGCGGCGAGTGCCCTCACCCCCACCTCCCACCCCGAAAAAAGCGCAAGCGCTTTTTCCGGGGACCCCGGAGGCCTCTCCCAAAGGGAGAGGGAGAAAGGCAGGGACAATGTTTAAGCTGGAGCCAAGGCCCGAACCCTCGCGCTTCTGGGGCATCGCTTCGCCGCTGCTGGCGCTGGTGATCACGGTGCTGCTCGGCACGCTGCTGTTCGTGGCGCTGGGCAAGGACCCGGTGCGCGGCCTGCAGGTGTTCTTCTGGGAGCCGATCAGCTCCGGCTACCGGCTCGGCGAGCTGATGGTCAAGGCGACGCCGCTGCTGATCATCGCGCTGGGGCTGGCGGTGTGCTTCCGCTCCAACGTGTGGAACATCGGCGCCGAAGGCCAGTTCGTGATCGGGGCCGTGGCCGCGGGCGGCGTGGCGCTGCTCGCGGGCAAGGACACCAGCCGGCTGATCGTGCTGGCGATCCTGCTGGCCGGCGTGGTCGGAGGCATGGCCTGGGCAGGCCTCACCGCCATCCTGCGCGACAAGTTCAACGCCAACGAGATCCTGGTGAGCCTGATGCTGGTCTACGTGGCCACGCTCACGCTGAACTACATGGTGTTCGGCCCGTGGAAGGATCCGCAGGGCTACAACTTCCCGCAGACCAAGACCTTCGAGGCGGTCACGCAGATCCCGAAGCTGATGCAGGGCTCGCGCGTGAACATCGGCGTGCTGCTGGCGCTGGCGGGCGTGGCGGCCTTGTGGGTGTTCCTGTTCCGCACGCGCGCGGGTTTCGCGCAGCAGGTGGGCGGCCTCGCGCCGGCCGCGGCCCGCTACGCCGGCTTCTCTTCGCGCAAGGCTTTGTGGACGGCGCTGCTGGTCTCCGGCGGCGCCGCCGGCTTGGCCGGCGCGCTGGAAGTGGCGGGGCCCATCGGCCAGCTCACGCCCTACGTGCCGGCGGGCTACGGCTTCGCCGCGATCATCGTCGCCTTCGTCGGCCGCCTGCATCCGGTGGGCATGGTGTTCTCGGCCATCCTCATGAGCATGTTCTACATCGGCGGCGAGCTGGCGCAGTCGCGCCTGGGCCTGCCCAAGTCGCTGACGGGCGTGTTCCAGGGCCTGCTGCTGTTCACGCTGCTCGCCTGCGACACGCTGATGGCGTACCGCATCCGCTTTTCGCCCTCCACCCCCGCGCAAGCCTGATGGACCAGTACGCACTCCTCTTCGCCTCGATGCTCAACGCGGGCACGGTGCTGGCCATCGCCGCACTGGGCCTGTTGATCAACGAGAAGTCCGGCATCGTCAACCTCGGGGCCGAGGGCATGATGCTGTGCGCCGCCATCGCCGGCTTCGCCGCGGTGGTGCACACGGGCAGCGACTGGCTCGGCTTCCTCGCCGGCATGGGCGCGGGCGCGCTGCTCGCCGCCGCCTTCGGTCTGCTGGTGATCTGGATGAACACCAACCAGTACGCGACCGGGCTGGCCCTGAGCCTGTTCGGCGCCGGCTTCTCGGCCTTCGCCGGCATCAAGTACGTGCAGGAGAAGCTGCCCGAGCGGCCGCATTTCTCGCTGCCGCTGCTGGGCGACATCCCCGTGCTGGGCCCCGCGCTGTTCCGCCAGCATCCCATGGTCTACCTCGCCATCGGCCTGGTGGTGTGGCTCGTGTGGTTCCTGTACCGCTCGCGCGCCGGATTGGTGCTGCGCTCCGTGGGCGAGTCGCCCGAGGCGGCGCACGCGCTGGGCTATCCCGTGCGTCGCATCCGGCTGATGGCGGTGGTGGCGGGCGGCGCCCTGTGCGGGCTGGCCGGCGCGTACATCTCGGTGATCTACACGCCGCTGTGGGTGGAGGGCATGGTCGCGGGCAAGGGCTGGATCGCGCTGGCGCTGACCACCTTCGCCACCTGGCGGCCGGCACGCGTATTGCTCGGAGCCTATCTCTTCGGCGGCGTGACCATGCTGCAGTTCCACCTGCAGGGCACGGGCGTCGAGGTGCCGAGCGAATTCCTGAACATGCTGCCCTACCTCGCCACCATCGTGGTGCTGGCCCTGATCTCGCGCAACCCGGCGTGGATCCGCGTCAACATGCCGGCCTCGCTTGGTAAGCCCTTCTATCCCGGAACATAATTCGTGTTTCACCCCAACCGTCCCCCAGAGGAACTGGCATGACCGATCTGAAGAAACGCTCCCTGCTCCAGGCCGCGGCCCTCGCGGCCGCCGTGGCGGGCCTCGCTGCCTGCAGCAAGCAGGAGACCCCCGCGCCCGCCCCGGCGCCCGCGCCCACCGCGGCGGCCCCGGCCTCGGCGCCCGCTCCCGCGGCGCAGAAGCTCAAGATCGCCTTCGCCTATGTCGGCCCCGTGGGTGACGGCGGCTGGACCTTCGCGCACGACAACGGCCGCAAGGCGGTGGAGAAGGAATTCGGCGACAAGGTCGAGACCAGCTTCGTCGAGAAGGTGCCCGAGTCGGCCGACGCCGAGCGCGTGATGCGCGACATGGTGAGCCAGGGCAACAAGCTGATCTTCGGCACCACCTTCGGCTACATGGAGCCGATGCTCAAGGTCGCGGCCGACCACAAGGACGTGAAGTTCGAGCACGCCACCGGCTACAAGACCGCCGAGAACCTGCGCACCTACGACAGCCGCACCTACGAAGGCGCGTACATGGCCGGCGTGATCGCGGGCTCCATGACCAAGACCAACACGCTGGGCGTGGTCGGCTCGATCCCGATCCCCGAAGTGGTGCGCAACATCAACAGCTTCACGCTCGGTGCGCTGTCGGTGAACCCGAAGGTCAAGACCCGCGTGGTGTGGGTGGGCGACTGGTTCAATCCGCCGAAGGAAACCGAAGCGGCCACCTCGCTGATCAACGGCGGCGCCGACGTGCTGATGCAGAACACCGACTCCTCCGCCGTGCTGCAGACGGCCGAGAAGATGGGCAAGCGCGCCTTCGGCTGGGACAGCGACATGAGCAACTACGGTCCCAAGGCGCACCTGGGTTCCGCGGTGATCAACTGGGGCCCGTACTACATCAAGGCCGTGCGTGACGTGCTCGAGAACAAGTGGACGACGGGCCAGAGCTGGTGGGGCGTGAAGGAAGGCGCGATCGACTTCGTGAACGTCGCCGCCGACGTGCCGGACGCCGCCAAGCAGCAGCTCGAGAAGGTCAAGGCCGGCCTCAAGGACGGCAGCCTCGTGATCTGGAAGGGCCCGCTCTCCGACAACACCGGCAAGGAAGTCCTGGCCAAGGACGCCGCGGCCGACGACAAGTTCCTGGGCGGCATCAACTTCTACGTCAAGGGCGTGGAGGGGAAGGTGCCGGGCGGGGATAAGAAGTAACGCGCTTCTGCGTTGTCATCGCGAAGCCGGAGTGGTGTGAGCCGCTCCGGCTTTTTGTTTGCATTGACGGGCCCTCGTCCTGCGGCGGGGCGTGCCTGTGGCGGGGCAGCGTGGGGTAGAGTCCCAAAGTGGCACCGACGATCGTTCGTGACGGGCAGTTCCGACTTTTCTTCTTCTCCCGCGAAGAGCCACGAATCCACGTGCATGTCGCCCATCCCGATGGTGAGGCCAAGTTCTGGCTGACGCCCGACGTACACTTGGCCGTGAACATGGGGCTGTCAGCGGCCCAGCTCCGGCAAGCGCAGGCCGTGGTCAGCGCCCATTTGAAGGAGATCGAAGATGCGTGGCGCCGTCACTTCGGGGGCTGAAGTCACCCACATCTCGGCTCATGGTTTCTGGGTGCTGCTTGGGGACGAGGAACTGGCGGTTCCTTACGCTGCCTTCCCCTGGTTCAGGAAGGCGACCGTGGAGCAAATTCTGGCGGTCGAACGCCCCAGCGAGAATCACCTTTACTGGCCGCTCCTCGATATCGATCTGTCCGTCGAGTCGCTTCGAGATCCCGGAGCATTTCCACTCGTATCCGGCGTCGACGTCTGACGGCAGCGGGCTTCGTCCGGCTCGCATCTGTGCAAGAGGCTTGCCGTCGATTCACCCTTGCTCTCCACGAATCCCGCGACGAGCCGGATCCCGCGACAGCGGCAGATCATCCCCCGACGCCGTATGCTGTGCAGACCATGCACGCACCCGTCCCCGCCGACCTGCAGTCCCTGCTCGCCGCGATGCCGAAGGCCGAGCTGCACATCCATATCGAGGGTTCGCTCGAACCCGAGCTGATCTTTCAGCTCGCCAGGCGCAACGGCGTGAGCCTGCCGTATGCCAGCGTGGAAGACCTGCGCCGCGCGTACGCCTTCAGCAACCTGCAAAGCTTCCTCGACATCTACTACGCCGGCGCCAGCGTGCTGCTCAAGGAGCAGGACTTCTACGACATGGCCTGGGCCTACCTGCAGCGGGCGCGGCACGACAACGTGCTGCGCGCGGAGATCTTCTTCGATCCGCAAACGCACACGGCGCGCGGCGTGCCCATGGAAACGGTGATCGGTGGGCTGCACCGCGCCTGCACCGACGCGAAGAACCTCGGCGTCGATGCGGAACTGATCCTGTGCTTCCTGCGCCACCTGAGCGAGGAAGAGGCGTTCGACACGCTGGAGCAGGCGCTGCCGTTCCGGGATCGCTTCATCGGCGTGGGCCTCGATTCGAGCGAAGTGGGCCATCCGCCGGAGAAGTTCGCGCGCGTGTTCGCCAAATGCCGCCAGCAGGGCCTGCACCTCGTCGCGCATGCGGGCGAGGAGGGGCCGCCGGAATACATCTGGGCTGCGCTCGACGTGCTGAAGGTCGAACGCATCGACCACGGCGTGCAGTCGATGAAGGACCCTGCGCTCGTGAAGCGGCTGGCGCAGGACCGCATCCCGCTGACCGTGTGCCCGCTGTCGAACCTGAAGCTGCAGGTGTTCCCCAAACTGGAACAGCACAACCTGCGCGAACTGCTGGATGCGGGCCTGGTCGCAACGGTGAACTCGGACGACCCGGCCTACTTCGGCGGCTACATCAACGCGAACTTCCTGCAGACGTTCGCCGCGACGGGGATGGACGTGCGGCATGCGTACCAGCTGGCGCGCAACAGCTTCGAGGGCAGCTTCGCGGAGCCTTCGGCGAAGAAGCGGTACATCGAGCGGCTCGACGTGGAGTTCGCGGCCGCGTAGCACCCGGCAGGCAGGACAGCGCGGGGAGCGCCCCCACCCCAGCCCTCCCCCAGAGGGGGAGGGAGCCCGAGAGCTAGTCCTCCAGCTTCAACCCTGTATTCCGCACGAACGCGTTCCAGCGCTCGTACTCCTGCCGCGCGTGGCGTTCGACGCCGGCGCCATCGGTGGCCATTACCTCGAAGCCGGCCTGCGTCAGCTTCGCGTGCACCTCGGGGGAGTTCAGCGTCGCGCGGAAGTCCTCGGTGAGCTTGCGCAGCGTGTCGGGCGGCGTGCCCGCCGGCGCGAAGATGCCGATCCACGAATAGGCCTCGAAGCCCGGGAAGCCGGACTCCGCCACGGTGGGCACGTCCGGCAGGTCCGGCAGGCGCTTCGCCCCGGTGACCGCCAGCGGCTTGATCTTGCCGGCGGCGATCTGCCCCTTGAGCGCCGCATAGCTCAGGAGCGTGAGCTGCGACACGTCGCCCAGCACGGCCTGCACCGCCGGCCCGCCGCCGCCGTACGGCACGTGCAGCACGAAGACGTTGGCGCGCCGCTTGATGTCCTCCATGACCAGGTGGTTCATCGAGCCGACGCCGGTCGAGGCATAGCTGAATTTCGCCGGCTGCCGGCGCGCGTCGTCGAGGAAGCCGCGCAGGTCCTTGGCGGCGACGGAGGCCGAGGCACCGATCACCAGCGGAAAGCGCACCGCCAGCGTCACGCCCGCGAAGTCCTTGAAGGTGTCGTAGGGCAGCTTCGGCTTGGCGATCGGGTTGATCGCGTGCGTGTCGAAGCTCACCAGCAGCGTGTTGCCGTCCGGCGGCGCCTTGGCGACGAAGCTGGTGGCGACCTGGCTGGCCGCGCCCGGCTTGTTGTCGACCACCACGGTGCGGCCGGTGCGCCTGGCCAGCTCCGGCTGGAGGATGCGCGCCGCGATGTCCGTGCTGCCGCCGGGCGGGAAGGTGACCACCAGGCGCAGCGGCGCGTCGCCCTGCGCGAGGGCGCCCGTGCCGCAGGCCAGCGCCGCCAGGCCGGCGAGGATCGTGCGACGGTTCCAACTGCTGCTCATCGTGTTGCCTTTCTTCGAGTGCGAAAGAGGAAACTCAACCCATCCACTGGCTCACCGGCACCGCCGTGTCCTGCAGTTCCTGCGAGATCACATCGACGAGGGCCGGGCCGTCGTGCGCCAGCGCGGCCTTGATCGCGCCGTGCACGTCCGCCGGGTCCTCGATGCGCCACGCCTTCACGCCGAAGGCCTCGGCCACGCGGGCGTGGTCGGTGCGGCTGAAATCGACGGAGAAGTAGCGCTGCTCGTAGCCCGTCTTCTGGCTGGCCTTGATCCAGCCGAAGACCGAGTTGGAGAACACGATCATCTTGAGCGGGATCCTGCGGCGCACCAGGGTCTCGAGTTCGCCGCAGGTGAAGCCGAAGCTGCCGTCGCCCATCACCGAGACCACCATCGCATCGGGCCGGCCGAACTGCGCGCCTACCGCGGCGGAGAGCGAGAAGCCGAGCGCCCCGTGCGCGCGGTTGGTGATGAAGTGCCGGCCCGCCTGCGGGGCGTCGAAGTAGGCGGCGAAGTAGGGGCAGGGCGTGCCGGGGTCGGCGACCACGATCGCCTCGCGCGGCAGCAGCTTGTTGAGCGCATCGACCACGCGCTCGGGCTTGATCGGGCGGTCCTGCGACTCCGCGAGGCCGGCGAAGAAGGCGTGCTTCTGCGCGCGGCAGCGGGCGGTGACGGCACGTCCGTCGACGGCATCGGTGGGACGATGCGCGATGCGTCGCTGCACTGCATCGGCCAGCGCGGCCAGTCCCAGCTTCGCGTCGCCCACCAGCGCCACGTCGGTGCGGTAGTTGGTGGCGATGGTCATCGCATCGATGTCCAGGTGCAGGATCGTGCGCTCGCGCCCCGGCATCTTCCAGTGCTCGGTGCTGGTGGAGCCCGCGCGCGCGCCGACGAACATCACCAGGTCCGCCTGCGCCACCACCGCCCGCGTCGCCTCGACCCCGCCGTTGGTGCCGACCACGCCGGCATTCAGCGGATGCGCGCTGGCCAGGCTGCCCTGGCCGCTGACGGTGGTGCACACCGGGGCGTCGAGCAGCGTCGCCAGGCGATCGAGTTCCGCGCCCGCGCCCGAGATCACCACGCCGCCGCCGCAGAGGAAGACCGGCGCGCGCGCCGCGACCAGCATCTGTGCGGCGCGTTCGACGTCGGCGCGGTCCGGCGCGAAGCGGTAGGCCGGATAGCGGTCGTGCCCCGGCTGCGCCCATACCTCCGCCGGGTCGATCGCCTGCTTCTGCAGGTCGTACGGCAGGCAGATGTGCGCGGCGCCGGGGCGGCCGGTGGTCATCGCCCGGAAGGCGGCGCGCACGGCCTGCGGGATCTGGTCGACGCGGTCGATGCGCGTGTTCCACTTGGTCAGCGGCTGGTACAGGGCGAGCTGGTCCAGCTCGGTCAGCGGGAACTTGCCGCGCGCGCCCACCGACACGTCCGACGTGATGCCCAGCACGGGGATCGCGGACTCGTTCGCCTCCACGATGCCGGGCAGCAGGTAGGTGGCGCCGCCGCCGCTCGGGCCTTCGCACACGCCGGGCTTGCCGGTCACGCGCGCGTAGCCGTCGGCCATGTAGGCCGCGCTGCGCTCGTCGCGCGTGAGGATGTGGTCGATGCCGTGGTCCAGCCGCGCCAGCGCGTCGTAGAAAGGCAGGCTCGTGTCGCCGCACAGGCCGAAGATGTGCTTCACGCCATTGAGCTGGAGCATCCGCACCAGCGCGTCGGCGCCGTTCATGGGGGTCATCCCGCCTCCTTCAAGCTGAGCGGGCCAGTATAGGGAGCCGCCTCCAGCACCGCAGGAGCTTTCGTATGCAGTCCGCATCCGTGTAGGCGGATACCTCGCCCGCGGCGGAACTTTCTCCGACGCAAGCACCCTAGGAGGGATGACCGTTTCCCGAAGCCCCCTCGCTGCCCGCTGGTGGCTCGCCCTGCTGGCCTTCTTCATCGCGCTGGCTCCGCTGGAGAGCTTCGCGGCGAAGCCTCATCCGCGTGCGAAGGCGGTGGCCGTGAAAGCCAAGCACGGCGCGAAGGCCCGGGCCGTGAAGGCCAGGCCCGGCGCGAAGGCCGTGGCCGCGAAGGCCAGGCATGGCGCGAAGGCCAGCCGCGCGAAATCCGTGAAGATTGCCGTGGCCGCGAAGCCGCGCCGCGCCAGGAAGGTGGCTGCCGCGCCGCGGCCCGTGGTGGTGCAGGTGCTGCCGGCCGACCCGGCGATGCTGCCGCTGAAGGCGCGCGTCGCCTACGTCATCGACACCGAAAGCGATGAAGTGCTCCTGGGCAAGAACGATGACGACGTGCGCCCCATCGCCTCGCTGACCAAGCTGATGACGGGCCTGGTCGTCTCCGAGGCGCGGTTGCCGCTGGACGAGAAGATCACCATCGCCAGCGACGACGTGGACCGCATCAAGCACAGCAGCTCGCGCCTGCAGGTGGGCACCGTGCTCACGCGCCGCGAGGCGCTGCACCTGGCCCTGATGTCCAGCGAGAACCGCGCGGCGCATGCGCTCGGGCGCACCTACCCCGGCGGCTTGCCGGCCTTCGTGAGCGCGATGAACAACAAGGCGCGCCAGCTCGGGATGCTGCAGACGCGCTACGTCGACCCCACGGGGCTTTCCAGCGGCAACCAGTCCAGCGCCCGCGACCTCGCGGTGCTGGCCGAGGCCGCCTACACGCATCCGCTGATGCGCAAGTACTCCACCTCGCGCGGCTACGAGATCGAGGCCGCCGACGGCCGCGAGCTGAACTACGTGAACACCAACCGGCTGGTGCGCGAGGGCGCGTGGAAGATCGGCCTGCAGAAGACGGGCTACATCTCCGAGGCCGGCCAGTGCCTGCTGGTGCAGACGCAGGTCCGTGGCCGCAACCTGATCATGGTGTTCCTCGACTCCGCCAGCAAGGTCACGCGCATCCGCGACGCCGAGATCGTCAAGCGCTGGCTGCACCAGCACCCCGACGCCTGAGTTCCCCTCTCCCTCCCGCCTTGGGGGAGGGCCGGGCCTCCTCCCTCCCCTCCGGGGGAGGGCTGGGGTGGGGGCACTCCCCCGGCCCCCTCGGCCGCCGTCGTAAAATCGCCCCCAGACACGAACAGGTCGCGCCCCGGCGACCTTTTTCTTTTCCGACATCCCCGGGGCCATGTAGAGGAACACCATGTACAAAAACCTCGCCGCCATGGCCATGGCGGCTTTGGCCTTTTCCTTCCCCGCACAGGCGCAGAAAGCCGAGCCGCTGAAGGTCGCCTTCGTCTACGTCGCGCCGCTCACCGACGCCGGCTGGGTGCACCAGCACGAACTGGGGCGCCAGGCCGTGCAGTCGTACTTCGGCGACCGCGTGAAGACCTCGTACGTGGAGAACGTGCCCGAGGGACCGGACGCCGAGCGCGTGATCCGCGACCTGGTCGCGCAGGGCAACAAGCTGATCTTCACGCCCAGCTTCGGCTACATGGAGCCCACGCTGAAGGTGGCGAAGGAGCATCCCGAGGTCAGGTTCGAGTCGATCACGGGCTACAAGACCGCCCCCAACGTCGCGGCGGCCAATGCGCGCTACTACGAAGGCCGCTACCTGGCCGGCATCGCCGCCGGCCGCATGACGAAGAGCAACCTGGCCGGCTACGTGGCGGGCTTTCCGATCCCGGAAGTGCTGCAGGGGATCAATGCCTTCACGCTCGGCATGCGATCGGTGAACCCGAAGGCGCAGGTCAAGGTGGTGTGGCTCAACACCTGGTTCGATCCGGGCAAGGAGCGCGACGCGGCGATGGCGCTGTTCGACCAGGGCGTGGACGTCGTCTCCTTCCACACGGCGTCCACCGCGATCATGGCCGCCGCCCAGGAGCGCGGCAAGCTGGCCATCGCCTACCACTCCGACATGCGCAAGGTGGCGCCGGACGCCCAGCTGCTGGCGGTGACCCACCTGTGGGGCGAGTACTACAAGGACCGCACCCTGGCCGTGCTGAACGGCACCTGGAAGAGCGGCAACTTCTGGGGCGGCGTGGGGGAAGGCATGATCCGCGTGGCCTTCTTCGGCCCCAAGGTCCCGAAGGCGGTGCAGGTGGAGGTGACCAACGGGGAGAACGCCATGGCCGCGCACGCCCTGCGGCCCTTCACGGGCCCGATCGAGGACAACGAGGGCCGGCTGGTCGTGCCCAGGGGCAAGGCCATGACGGACGAACAGATCCTCGGCATGAACTTCCTCGTCTCCGGCGTGCAGGGGAAGATCGCAAAATAGGCCCGATGCAGGCCTATCGCGCAGCGCTCCTTTCCTTCCACGACGACGGCTCGGCCCGCTACGAGCCCGATGGCCTCCTCGTCGTGGGTCCCGATGCCGCCGGCCGCAAGGTGATCCGCGCCGCCGGCGCGCACGCGGCGCTGGCCGGCAACTACCCCGGCGTGCACGTCACGCACCTGCCCGGCCGCATCCTCGCGCCGGGCTTCATCGACCTGCACCTGCACTTTCCGCAGACCGACGTGATCGGCTCGCCGGCCGAAGGCCTGCTGCCCTGGCTGGAGGACTACACCTTCCCGCACGAGTCGCGCTTTTCCGACCACGCGCACGCGGTGGCCATGGCCGATGTCTTCCTCGACGAGCTGCTGCGCAACGGGGTCACCACGGCGCTCACCTTCTGCACCTCGCATCCGCACTCGGTCGATGCGCTGCTGGAGGAAAGCGAGCGCCGCGGCCTGCGCATGATCGCCGGCAAGGTGCTGCAGGACCGGCACTCGCCCGACGGCGTGCGCGACGAGACGGAGCAGTCGCTGCTCGACACCGAGGCCCTGATCCGCCGCTGGCAGGGGCGCGCGCGCCTGGGCTATGCGATCACGCCGCGCTTCGCCCCGAGTTGCACCGAGGCCCAATTGCGCGGCGCCGGCGAACTGGCGGCGCGCTACCCGGATGTGTGGATCCAGTCGCACGTGGCGGAGAACCGCGACGAGATCCGCTGGGTGCACCAGCTGTTCCCGCACGCGCGCAGCTACCTGTCGGTGTACGAGGACTTCGGGCTGCTGCGCGAGCGCGCCATCTACGCGCACTGCATCCACATCGACGACACGGATCGCGCCCTGCTGCGCGCCAGCGGCGCCGCGGCGGCCGTCAGTCCCACCAGCAACCTGTTCCTGGGCAGCGGCTTCTTCGACTACGAGGCCGCGCGCCGCGCCGGCTTCCGCTACGGGCTGGCGAGCGACGTGGGCGGCGGCACCAGCTTCAGCCCTTTCCACACGATGCTCGCGGCGTACTACGTGGGCCGCGAAGGGCAGACCAAGATCGGCGTGAGCCTCGCACCGCAGGACCTGTGGTGGCAGCACACGGCCGGCGCGGCGCAGGCGCTCGGCCTGGAGGGCGTGATCGGCAACCTGCGTCCCGGCTGCGAGGCCGACTTCGTGGTGCTGGACCCGCAGGCCACGCCGTTGCTGGCGCGCAAGACGGCGCATGCCCGCAATCTCGACGAACTGCTGTTCTCGATGATCGTGCTGGGCGATGACCGCGTCGTCGAGCAGGTGGCCGTCGATGGGGTTATCACCAGCCGGCGCAAGGCCGCCGCTGCATAGACTCTCCCGCAGCCAAAGGGGGAAAGCCATGCACGCTGCCGTCCTGCGCCTTGCCGGCGCCCTGATCGCCCTCGCCTGCGCCAGCGGAGCGTTCGCGCAGGCCTGGCCCGCGAAGCCTATCACCATGGTGATGCCCTACGCGCCCGGCGGCCCGGGCGACGCCATCACCCGCGTGTTCGCGGCGGCGATGCAGAAGACGCTGGGGCAGCAGATCGTGGTCGACAACCCCGCGGGCGCCTCCGGCACCATCGGCACGGCGAAGGTGGCGCGCTCGGCGCCGGACGGCTACACGCTGCTGATGATCCACGTGAGCCACGCCACCAACCTGGCCATGTACAAGGACCTGCCCTACCACCCGGTGAACGACTTCGAGCCGATCGGCTCCGCCACCAGCGGCCCGATGGTGGTGGTGGCGCGCAACGGCTTTCCGGCGAAAGACCTGCAGGAGTTCGTGGGCTACCTGCGCGCGAACGGCCGCAGCGTGAGCCTTGCGCACGCCGGCATCGGTTCGGCCTCGCACCTGTGCGGCCTGATGCTGATGAACGCGCTGAACGTGAAGCTCAACGAGATCCCGTACAAGGGCACCGGGCCGGCGCTGAACGACGTGATGGGCGGCCAGGTCGACGTGCTGTGCGACCAGACCTCGGGCACCGTGCCCTCGGTCAAGGCCGGCCGCATCAAGGCCTATGCCGCGGCGGGCAAGGCGCGGCTGGCCTCGCTGCCCGACGTGCCGTCGCTGGCGGAAGCGGGCGTGCAGGGGTTCGAGATCAACATCTCCTTCGGCCTGTATGCGCCCAAGGGTACGCCGAAGCCGGTGCTGGAGCAGCTCACGGCGGCCCTGCAGAAGGCCGTGGCGGACCCGGAGGTGCGCGCGCGCCTGGACGGCATGGGTGTTTCCGCGGTGAGCGCCGAACAGGCCACGCCGGCGGCCCTGCGGGCGCACCTGGTGAGCGAGATCGACACGCTCGGCGGCCTGCTGGTCAAGGCGGGCGTGAAGGCCAACTGAAGCGCCCCCCTGCGCGAGGTCAAGGGGAGGCCACGGGGCGCCCACCTAGAATAGCCGCCCAGGAGTTTCCCCGATGACCATCAAGAGCGACAAGTGGATCCGCCGCATGGCGGAACAGCATGGCCTGATCGAACCGTTCGAGCCGAACCAGGTCCGCGAGGTCGCGGGACGGCGCGTCATCAGCTATGGCACCTCCAGCTACGGCTACGACATCCGCTGCGCGCCGGAGTTCAAGGTGTTCACCAACATCCACAGCACGGTGGTGGACCCGAAGAATTTCGACGAGAAGAGCTTCGTCGACTTCCACGACGACGTCTGCATCATCCCCCCCAACAGCTTCGCGCTCGCGCGCACGCTGGAGTACTTCCGCATCCCGCGCAACGTGCTGACCATCTGCCTGGGCAAGAGCACGTATGCGCGCTGCGGCATCATCGTCAACGTCACGCCCTTCGAGCCCGAGTGGGAAGGCTACGTGACGCTGGAGTTCTCCAACACCACGCCGCTGCCCGCCAAGATCTATGCTGGCGAAGGCTGCGCGCAGGTCCTGTTCTTCGAGAGCGACGAGGCCTGCGACGTGAGCTACAAGGACCGCGGCGGCAAGTACCAGGGGCAGCACGGGGTGACGCTGCCGAAGGCGTGAGGGCGGCCGCCGCCGGGTGGGTTTCGCCACTGCGCTTGTAGTCGATCCGGCCCTCTCCGGAGGGGCCTCACGTGGGCGCTCGCTTCGCGGTGCGCATGGCCGGGCACCCTGCGTGCGGCCAGGCAGGCGAAACGGTGCCGCGCAGGCGGCATCCGGCGCGTTGCCCAGCGGACCCGCGAGCGTGAAATCCTGCTCACCGCGGCGTCAGCGCGCTTCGTGCCCTGCAGGCGCTGTGCGAGCGCCCGCTCCCAGCCGATCCGCGCGCCTGCGCCTTCTGCCCAGCCTGCCACCGCCGCGCGGCCCTGTCCAGGCGCGGTGGCTCGCACGCAACGCATGCGTGCTGCACCAGCCGCAATGGCGATGGGCTTTGCCAGGGCTCACCCACAAGGCGGTTGCGCCTGCGCGCAGCCGTTCCATCATGGGCTACGTAGCCTCTCCTGCCGCGTCAAGATTTTGTCCTACAGCATCTCGCGACGGCCACTCTGGCGCGGCAGCGCGCGCAGGCCTACGATGAAATCCACCCAAGGAAGTCCGCCATGTCGACCGTCATCCATGCCGCCGCCGAGACCGATCCGCCGTCGCGCAGCCAATGGCTGTGGATGCTGCTCGCCGGCGTGGCCATGGCGCAGTTGTTGTCGTTCTGGCTCCTGTGCAGCCACCAGGTGCGCAAGGCGGAGGCCCGGCAGAACGAGACGATCGTCCAGCAGATGGCCCTGGCGGACTGCCTGCAGTACATCCCGGGTTCCACCATCGCCAGCTGCAGCCACATGGATCCGAATGCGCAGCCGGCGCAGCCGCTGGCCAGCCCCACCGCGACCGGCGCGGTCCCGGTCAGTTTCAGCTATCGCTGAGGCCGCCATGAATCCGCTGCACATGCGTTCTTCCGCCGGCGCGACGCGCACTGGCGCACCCGGTCCCTTGCTTGCAGCTGGCGACGAAAGCCTGGGCTTCGAGGCGACGCCGCGCTACTGCCCCACGACGCTGCTCGCGAGCTTCGCGCTGCTGATGGCCGGGCGGGGCCGCTGCGTGAACACCGACATGATGCTGGGCGACCGCGAATACGCGATGTGGCAACTGGCATGCGCCCGCGCGACGGACGACCCGGAACTCGCGGCGATCGCCGCCCGCCTGTTCGCCTACTTCGACGATCCGCAGCACAGCGCGATGCCCGTGCTGGGCACTGCGTAGATTGCGTCGTCCCCGCGCAGGCGGGGACCGAGGCCAGCCCCGCAACGCGGGGCTTTGTCTTTTCAGCGCAGGTCGAAGGTCGCCAGCTTGCGCGCGACCGCCACGTTCTTCAGCGTCGCGTAGACCGGCAAGCCCTCCTTGTACTTCGGGTAGTCCTCGCCGCGGATCAGCGGGCGCAGGTAGCGCTTGCATTCCTCCGTGATGCCGAAGCCGTCGGGCGTGATGTAGTGGCGCGGCATGAACTTCTCGACGTTTGCCACGTCGGTGAGCTGCGCCATCCCGAAGCGGTAGCGGTACGGCTTGTCGCTGACGCGCTCGATCGTGGGCATCACCGCGTTGTGGCCCGCCAGCGCGAGCTTCACCGCGGCGGCGCCGACCTCGTACGCCTGCCGCGCATCGGTCGTGGAGGCGATGTGGCGCGCGGCGCGCTGCAGGTAGTCGGCCACGGCCCAATGGAACTTGTGGCCCAGCGCATGCCGGATCATGCGGGCCACCACGGGTGCCGCGCCGCCCAGCTGCTCGTGCCCGAAGGCGTCGCGAGGGCCCTGCTGCGCGAGGAAACGGCCGTCGGCGTGGTGCGCGCCCTCGGACACCACCACCGTGCAGAAGCCGTGCCGCGCCACGAGTTCCTCCACGCGCGCCAGGAAGCGCTCCTCCTCGAACGGGATCTCGGGGAACAGCACCACCACCGGCACCCCGTGGTCCTCGACCAGGCCGCCGGCCGCCGCGATCCAGCCCGCATGCCGCCCCATCACTTCGAGCACGAACACCTTGGTGGAGGTGCGCGCCATGGAGCGCACGTCGAGCGAGGCTTCCAGCGCGGACACCGCCACGTACTTGGCCACCGAGCCGAAGCCGGGGCAGCAGTCGGTCAGGGGCAGGTCGTTGTCCACGGTCTTCGGGATGTGGATCGCCTGGATCGGGTAGCCCATGGACTCGGCGAGCTGGCTCACCTTCAGGCAGGTGTCGGCCGAATCGCCGCCGCCGTTGTAGAAGAAGAAGCCGATGTCGTGCGCATCGAACACCTCGATCAGGCGCTGGTATTCGCGGTGGTGGCTCTCCAGCGACTTGAGCTTGTAGCGGCAGGACCCGAAGGCGCCCCCGGGCGTGTTGCGCAGCTGCGCGATCGCCGCGGCGGATTCCTTGCCGGTGTCGATCAGGTCCTCGGTGAGGGCGCCGATGATGCCGTCGCGCCCCGCGAACACCCGGCCGATGCGGTCGCGGTTGGCGCGGGCGGTCTCGATCACGCCGCAGGCCGATGCATTGATGACGGCGGTGACTCCGCCGGACTGCGCGTAGAAGGCGTTCTTGCGGGCCATGGTCCGAGATCATGGCGGCTTCCGGCCCGCAAAGGAAGGCCTTACAGCTCGGCGCCTTCCACCAGGAAGCGCACGCGCCGGGCGCCCTGCCACTCGTCGGCCTCCAGCCGGAAGGCGATCTTCACCTTCGCCGGCAGCGGCTGCGTGTGGCCGAACCAGATCGCATCGACCGGCTGGCCCTGGTGCCGCAGCTTGAGCGACAGGTGCTTTTCGCCCACCAGTTTCTGCGACACGACCTCGACTTCCTCGCTGAACACCGGCGGCGCGAAGCCCTGGCCCCAGACCTCGCCGTGCAGCGCGTCGACCAGGTCCGGCCGGCAGTATTCGCGCGCCAGCGGCCCGTCGGTGTGCAGCCGCCGCAGCAGCGTGGCCGTGTCCAGCCACTCCTGCGCCACCTGTGCCAGGGCCTGCTCGAACACGTCCAGGTGCTCCTCGGCGACGGCGCAGCCGGCGGCCATGGCATGGCCGCCGAAGCGCAGCAGCACGCCCGGATGCCGCTTGGCGACGAGGTCCAGCGCATCGCGCAGGTGGAAGCCGGGGATGGAGCGGCCCGAGCCCTTGAGCTCGTGCTCGCGCCCGGGCGCCTGGCTGGCGGCGAACACGAAGGTCGGCCGGTGCAGCTTGTCCTTGATGCGCGAGGCCACGATGCCGACCACGCCCTCGTGGAAATCGGGATCGAACACGCAGATGGCGGGCGGCGGATCCTCGCCTTCCTCGAACAGCGCCTCGGCCAGCGCGATCGCCTGCTCGCGCATGTCGCCCTCGATCTCGCGCCGCTCGCGGTTGATCGCGTCGAGCGCGCGCGCCAGTTCGTCGCCGCGTGCCGCATCGTCGGTGAGCAGGCACTCGATGCCGATCGTCATGTCGGCCAGCCGGCCCGCGGCATTGATGCGCGGGCCCAGCGCGAAGCCGAAGTCGAAGGTGGTGGCCGTCTCGGGCTTGCGCGCCGCCACCGCGAACAGGCTCGCCAGCCCGCAGGGCAGGGCGCCCGCGCGGATGCGGCGCAATCCCTGCGCGACCAGCCGGCGGTTGTTGGCATCGAGCTTGACGACGTCGGCGACGGTGCCCAATGCCACCAGCGGCAGCAGCGCATCGAGCCGGGGCTGGTTGCGGTCGTCGAACACGCCGCGCGCGCGCAGCTCCGCCCGCAGGGCGAGCAGCACGTAGAACATCACGCCGACGCCGGCGATGGACTTGCTCTCGAAGCCGCAGCCCGGCTGGTTCGGGTTGACGATCAGCGCACCCTCCGGCAGCACGGCGCCGGGCAGGTGGTGGTCGGTCACCAGCACCTGCAGGCCCAGTTCGCGCGCGGTGGCCACGCCCTCGATGCTGGCGATGCCGTTGTCCACCGTGAGCAGCACGTGCGCCCCGCTGGCCTTGACGCGCTGAGCGATCGCCGAAGTGAGGCCGTAGCCGTCGACGACGCGGTCCGGCACCAGGTACGTGACGTCGCGCGCGCCGAGCAGGCGCAGGCCGCGCACGCCCACGGCGCAGGCGGTGGCGCCGTCGCAGTCGTAGTCGGCCACGATGCAGATGCGCTGGCCGGCGGCGATGGCCTCCGCCAGCAGCACGGCGGCTTCGGTGGCGCCCTTGAGCGTGTCGGGTGCCAGCAGCCTGGCCAGGCCGTTGTCCAGTTCCTCGCGGGCCAGCACGCCGCGCGCGGCATACAGGCGCGCGAGCAGCGGGTGGATGCCGGCCTGCTCCAGCGCCCACGCGGCGCGCGGCGGGACGTCGCGGGCGATGATCTTCACAGGCCCTCCAGCAGGTCGGCGACCGTGGGGCTGCCGAACCAGCCGGCCATGCGGCGCCAGCCCGAGGCGCCCGCCGAAGTCCACGTGCGCGCGCTGGATTCGCCGCACAGCGTGACGCGCACCGGCGTGCCGCGCTCCGCCTCGGCGTTGAGCCTCGCGCCGTCGCGCGCGTCGAGCTGCTGCCACGCCTCGGCCCACGCGTGCCAGTCGCCCAGCAGGGCGGCGTCGCGCAGGTAGGGCGTGACCTGCAGGCCCGGTGCAGGATGGAAGGCCTCGCCCGCAGGCAGCGCGCCCGTGCCGCTGATCCAGAAGGAATTGACGGGCAGCAGGCCGCCGCGCTGGCGCTCGTCGTTCAGCGGCAGCGTGTAGAGCAGCATCTGCATTTCCTGCTGCAGCCGCCGCACCGGCCCGGCGTCCGGCCCGCCGGGCATCCAGGCATTGGCGATGCCGCGGCCGATCACGCGATCGAGCGAGGCGCTCGGCAGGCCGCGGAAGACGTCGCCGCGCGCCAGCCAGCGCAGCGGCGCGTCGTAGCCGAGCGCGATGCCGTCCTCGGCGAAGTAGGGCTGCATGGCCGCCAGCAGCGCCTGCGAATCGTCGCCATCGAGCTGCAGCTCCTGCGGATGCACCATGTCGATGTGGTCCTGCCCCACGCGCCAGTGCGAGGGCGTGATCCAGGCCCAGCCGGTGCTGCCGGCATCCCCGCCCGCCTGCTGCACCTGCATGGCGGCCATCGGAACGAGGCCATCCGCCGGTTGCAGGCCATGCGCGCGCGCCACCGCACGCTCGTGCGGCGTGGAGAGGCTGTCGGGATCGCCCTCGTCGGTGCCCTCCACGACCAGGCGCTGGAGCAGCTTGCGGAACTGGGGCAGGGCGAGGCCGCGCAGGGCCTCGCGGCAGGGTTGCGCCCGGCAATGGGCGAAGGGAACGAGCAAGTGGACTCCGTCTGACACAGCCGTATTGTCGGGGATGCCACAATGCCGGCCGATGCAACACTTTGTCTGAACGAGCGAATGGCGCTTCCTTACGAGCTCGTGCTGGGTTGGCGCTACACCCGCGCCGGCCGCGCCACGCGGCGCAACGGCTTCATCTCCTTCATCTCCGGCGTCTCGATGCTCGGGATCTCGCTGGGCGTGGCGGCGCTGATCATCGTGCTGTCCGTGATGAACGGCTTCCAGAAGGAAGTGCGCGACCGGATGCTCAGCGTGGTGTCGCACGTGGAGGTGTACGGCCCCGGCGGCGGCGTGCTGCCGGACGTGAACCGCACGCTGGCCGAAGTGCGGCGCAACCCCGAGGTGATCGGCGCCGCGCCCTTCATCGCCACGCAGTCGCTGATCGCCCGCGGCGAGGACATGCGCGGCGCGATCGTGCGCGGCATCGACCCGAAACTCGAATCGCAGGTCACGGACCTCGCGGCCGCCACCACGCAGGGCGCGCTGGACAAGCTGGTGCCGGGCCAGTTCGGCATCGTGCTGGGCGCGGAGCTGGCGCGCAACCTGGGCGTGCGCGACGGCGATGCCGTGACGCTGATCGCGCCCGGCGGCCAGGTCACGCCCGCCGGCGTGGTGCCGCGCCTGAAGCAGATGACGGTGGTCGGCACCTTCGATTCCGGCCATTTCGAATACGACAGCGGGCTGGTGCTGCTGCACATCGACGACGCGGCGCGCATCTTCCGCCTCGAGGGGCCGACCGGCATCCGCCTGAAGCTGCGCGACCTCAATCGCGCGCGCGAGGTGGCGGCGCAGCTCACCACCTCTCTCTCCGGCGAGTTCCTGGTGCGCGACTGGACGCGGCAGAACCGCACCTGGTTCGCGGCGGTGCAGCTCGAAAAGCGCATGATGTTCATCATCCTCACGCTGATCGTCGCGGTGGCGGCGTTCAACCTCGTGAGCACGCTGGTGATGACGGTGACGGACAAGCGCGCCGACATCGCGATCCTGCGCACGCTGGGCGCGAGCCCGGCCAGCATCATGGGGATCTTCGTCGTGCAGGGCGCGGCGGTGGGCGTGATCGGCACGCTGGCCGGGCTGCTGCTCGGGCTGGCCGTGGCGGTGAACATCGAGACGATCGTGCCGGCGCTGGAGCACGCGCTCAACGCCAGCTTCCTGCCCAAGGACATCTACCTGATCAGCCGCATGCCCAGCGACCCGCAGGCCAACGACATCCTGCCGATCGCGCTGATCTCGCTGGTGCTCGCCTTCGTGGCCACGCTGTATCCGAGCTGGCGCGCCAGCCGCGTCAACCCGGCGGAGGCCCTGCGCTATGAATGACGTCGCGATGCCGCATGCCGCGCTGGCCGAGGTGGAACCGCACCAGGGCGTGGTGCTCGCGTGCCAGGGGCTGACCAAGCGCTTCTCCGAAGGCGGGCTGGACGTCGAGGTGCTCAAGGGCGTGGACCTGGAGGTGCACGCGGGCGAGACGCTCGCCATCGTCGGCGCTTCCGGCTCGGGCAAGAGCACGCTGTTGCACGTGGTGGGCGGGCTCGATGCGCCCACCAGCGGCAAGGTGCAGTTGATGGGGCGCGAGCTGTCCTCGCTCGATCCGGCCACGCAGGGCCGGCTGCGCAACCAGCACCTGGGCTTCGTCTACCAGTTCCATCACCTGCTGCCGGAATTCAGCGCGCTGGACAACGTGGGCATGCCGCTGCGCATCCGCCGCCTGCCGGTGGAGCAGGTGCACCAGCAGGCCGCGGAGATGCTCACTGCGGTGGGGCTGAAGGAGCGGATGAAGCACCGGCCGTCCGAACTCTCGGGCGGCGAGCGCCAGCGCGTGGCGATCGCGCGGGCGCTGGTCGCGCATCCGGCCTGCGTGCTGGCCGACGAGCCGACCGGCAACCTCGACCGCGGCACGGCGGACGTGGTGTTCGCGCTGATGCTGCGGCTGGCGCGCGAGCGCGGCACGGCCTTCGTGATGGTCACGCACGACGAGTCGCTGGCGGCGCGCTGCGGGCGGATGCTGCGGCTGACGTCGGGGGTGCTGGGCGAGGGGTAACTGCACGGCGTGCACGTCGTGCACGTCGTGGGCGTTCGTGCGCGTCGGGTACCGGCCCGTAGGCTGGCGGTGACCGCGCGCAACGCGCGCCGGAACCCCAGCGCTTCGCGCATCGCTGGGGTTTCGCTGCGCTCCACCACCAGCCTACGCGCCGGCGCCCCCGCGACCCACGCGACCCGTCGCCCACGCGACCCGTCGCCCACGCGACCCGTCGCCCACGCGACCCGTCGCCCACGCGACCCGTCGCCCGCGAGACCCGTCGCCCACGCGACCCGTCGCCCGCGAGACCCGTCGCCCACGAAACCCGTCGCCCACGAAACCCCGCGCCCATGAGACCCCGCGCCCAACCCCGCGCCCACGCCGTCCCATGAAAAAGGGGCGCAGCGCGCCCCTTCCCCGCCCCGTGGCGCCGCCTACAGGATCCGGTTGAACCACACCAGCGACAGCCCCGCCGACAGCAGCGCCAGGCACGCCGCGGCCATCGCGAACAGTGCCGAGATCTCGGTTTCCTTCTTCTCGACGGTCAGCTTGGAGCTCAGGGCCTCGTAGACCTTGCGCAGGTCATGCGCCGTGCCGGCATAGAAGTACTCGGCCGAGGTCTTGTTGGCGATCTGCTTGAGCGTGTCCTCGTCCAGGCGCACCCGCATGGACCAGCCCTCGAAGCCGATCGTCTCGCCGTCCACCGTGCCGATGCCGACCGTGTAGACGCGCACGCCGCGCTCGGCCGCCATCTTGGCCGCGTCGATCGGGTCCACGCCCGTGGTGCGCTGGCCGTCGGTCAGCATGATGATCGCGGCGGAGGGATACGAGCCCGGCGCCACCGGCTGGAACTCCTTCTTGCCCTTCTTCTCGTTGTCGATCGAGAAGCCGCGCTGGCGCTCGCGCCCGCTCTGCATCGATTCGAGGTCGATGCCCTGGTCGGGGAACAGCGTGGCCAGCGAGATCACGATCGCGTTGCCGGTCGCGGTGGCGCGCTGCAGCTGGAAGCGGTCGATGGCGGTGACCAGGTCCTCGCGGTTGGTGGTCGGCAGCTGCGCGACCTGCGCCGAGCCCGCGAAGGCGACGATGCCCACCTTCACGTGCCGCGGCAGCTCGCCGATGAAGGCCTTGGCGGCGTTCTGCGCCGCCACCAGCCGGTTCGGTTGCACGTCGGTGGCCCGCATGCTGCCCGACACGTCCATGGCCAGGATGATGGTCTGCTGGTTGGACGGCAGCGTGACCACCGCCACCGGGCGCGATGCCGCGAGCACCAGCGCCGCCATGGACAGCAGGAACAGCGCCGGCGGCACGTGGCGCCGCATCTGCTGCCCGCGCCCCATGGCCTCCTTCACGAAGGTCAGCGACGCATAGCGCACCGCCATCTTCTTCTTGCGGCGCAGCAGCAGCAGGTACAGCCCGACCAGCACCGGCAGGGCCAGCAGCAGCCAGAGGTTCTGGGGCCAGAGGAATTGCATGGCGGGTCTCCGGAATCAGGCGACGCGCTTGAGGTGCGCGGGCAGGCTGCCAGCCGCCAGCTGGCTGCGGCGCTTGCGCATCTCGATGAAGCGCACGATGGCGTCGACGAGGTCGGCGTCGGTGGACAGTTCCAGGGCGTCGACGCTGGCGCGCGTGAGCGCCTCGCGCAGCTCCGACTCGCGCTGCGCGGCGATGCGGGCGAAGCGCTTGCGAAAGCCCGCGTCGTGCGTGTCCACCACCACCTGCTCGCCGGTTTCGGCGTCGCGCAGGGTGAGCAGGCCGAGGTCCGGCAGGTTCAGCTCCAGCGGGTCGAGCACGCGCACGGCGACCACTTCGTGCCGCTGCGCGAGCTGCGCCAGCGGCTTTTCCCAGCCGGGCTCGCTGATGAAGTCGGAGACCACGTAGATGGTCGAGCGGCGCTTGATCAGGCTGGCGGCGGAGGACAGCAGGTCCTTCAGGCGCGTGACCTGGCCTTCGACGTGCGGCGGCCGGTCCAGCATCTTGTGCAGCAGGTGCAGCACGTGGCGGCGGCCGTTGCGGGTGGGGATCACCGTGTCGACGCCGCTGCCATAGAGCATGGCGCCCACGCGGTTGCCGTGGCGGGTGAGCAGGCGCGCCAGCACGGCGACGAATTCGGCCGAGACGTTGCGCTTGCGCAGTTCGCTGGAGCCGAAGTCGACCGAGGGGCTCAGGTCCATCAGGAACCAGGCGGACATCTCGCGGTCCTCGGTGAACACGCGCACGTAGGGCGCCTGCATGCGCGCCGTCACGTTCCAGTCGATGTGGCGCACGTCGTCGTGCAGCTGGTATTCGCGCAGGTCCGCCAGGTCCAGCCCCGTGCCGCGCAGCAGGGTGCGGTAGTCGCCCTGCAGCAGGCCGTCGAGGCGGCGGATCACCTTCCATTCGAGGCGGCGCAGCACGTGCTCCGCGTGGTGCGCGGGCACGGCGGCGGACGCCGGGGATTCCGGCGCCGTGTCGCGGGTCTTACGCCACCAGCTTTTCATGTTCCAGCGGCTTGGCCGGCGGCGGGATCTTGGCCATGATCTTCTGCACCACGGCGTCGGAGCTCAGGCCTTCGGACAGCGCCTCGTACGACAGCACCACGCGGTGGCGCAGCACGTCCGGCACCAGGTCGGTCATGTCCTCCGGCAGCGCGTAGCCGCGGCCGCGCAGCATGGCGAGCGCGCGGGCGCCCTCGGTGAGGTTGATGGTCGCGCGCGGGCTGGCGCCGTAGGTGATGAAGCGCGAGAGTTCCTTCAGGCCGTGGCGCTCCGGCGTGCGGGTGGCCGAGACCAGCTTCACCGCGTACTGCACCAGCGAGGGATCGACGTAGACCTGGCGGCATTCGCGCTGCAGCTGCGCGAGCTGGTCGGTGGTGGCGACGGCCGCCACGTCCACCGCCGGGCCGGTCACGCGCTGCACGATCACGAATTCCTCGTCGTCGGTGGGGTAGTCCACCAGCACCTTCATCATGAAGCGGTCGACCTGGGCTTCGGGCAGCGGATAGGTGCCCTCGGTCTCGATCGGGTTCTGCGTCGCCATCACGAGGAAGGGGCTGGGCACCTTATGCGTCTCGCCGGCGATCGTGACCTGCCGCTCCTGCATCACTTCCAGCAGGGCGCTCTGCACCTTGGCGGGCGCGCGGTTGATTTCGTCGGCCAGCAGCAGGTTGGCGAACACCGGGCCCAGCGAGGTGGCGAATTCGCCGGTCTTCTGGTTGTAGATGCGCGTGCCCACCAGGTCCGCCGGCACGAGGTCGGGCGTGAACTGGATGCGCTTGAACTGGCCGCGCATGGTGTTGGCCAGCGTCTTGACCGTCAGCGTCTTGGCCAGACCCGGCACGCCTTCGACCAGCAGGTGGCCCTGGGCCAGCATGGCGACCATCACCCGTTCCAGGAACCTGTCCTGCCCGACGACGACGCGCTTGACCTCGTACAGGATCTGTTCCATCAATTGCGCGGTGGCGCTGTCGGTGCGGGCGGTGGTGGTGTCCATGAAACCTCGGTGACTCGAAAGGAAAAGACGGCCGTCAGAACGGCGGCAGCCCGGCGGCGGTGGCGGCGTTCTCGATCGGCACGGCGAAGCCGATGCCGATGAACGTCCGCGCGGAAGTGGGGTTGAGGATGGCGGTGACGATGCCCACCACTTCACCATCCATCGTGACCAGCGGGCCCCCGGAGTTGCCCGGGTTGGCGGCGGCGTCGAACTGGATCAGGTTCTTCATTTCCTGCTTGCCCTCGGGCGAGCGGAACACGCGGCCGAGGCCGGAGACCACGCCGCCGGAGGCCGAGGGGCCGATGCCGAACGGGAAGCCCACGGCCAGCACCTTGTCGCCGGGGCCGAGGTCGCTGGTGGAGCGCATGGTGGCGGCGATCAGGTCGTCGGGGATCTTGCTGGCCTGCAGCACGGCGAGGTCGTTCTCCGCCTGCACGCCCGTGATGGTGGCATCGGCTTCCAGGCCGTCGTAGAAGATCACCCGCACGTGGTCGGCGCCGTGCACCACGTGCAGGTTGGTGAGGATCACGCCCTTGTCGATGATGACGACGCCGGTGCCCACGCCGTTCTCGACTTCGTCGCTGTCGCCCGTCTGGTCGGTGGTGGCGGGGCCGAGCGGCTTGGGCTTGGCGGTCTTCGTCGCCAGCTTGCTCTCGGTGTCCTTCAGGCGGCTCTTCTTCACGTAGCTCACGACGCGCACCACGGCCGGCCGGATGTTGTCGTAGGCCCGCGCGTACTCCGACGGCATGACCTGCGTCTCCATCGTCTTGAGGACGGCGGCGTTGATGTCTTCCTGCGTGAGCTTGCGCGGCATCGGCCGCAGCGCGAGGCTCAGCGCCAGCGCGATCCCGAGCAGCAGGATGGCGGCCCACAGGAGCGCGGGACTGGAGGGGGAGAAGGCGAGCCGGAATCTGCGGGGGGGCGCCGCAGCCGGCACCGGCTGTGGCTCGGCACCGCCGAGGGACGCGCCGGTTTGATCGGCCGCCGCGGGGCGGGCAGGGCGGCTGGAACTGTAAAGGGCTGGCCTGCGCATCCGTGATCCTTGGGCTGTCCTGAGAGACTCCGCGGGCCACGCCGTTGCAGCCCTGGCGATGACGCACGGTATCACGCTTTTCCGGGCTCTGCACGGCTTGCGCGATGATCCATGCCGAATGTGGAAACCCCTTATATGTGGATAGATACGCACTGCCATCTCGACGCCGGCGAGTTCGCTGCAGACACCGACGCGGTGCGCCAGCGCGCGCGCGCTGGCGGCGTGCAGCACTGCGTGTTGCCGGCGGTGCTGCCCGCCAACTTTGATGCAGTGCGGGAACTCGCGCACCGGCATGGCGACAGCTACGCGCTGGGCATCCACCCGCTGTGCACGGGCACGGCCGCCGACGAGGATCTCGCGGTGCTCGACCGGGCCCTCGCCGCCGCGCGCGACGACCCGCGCCTGGTCGCCGTGGGGGAGATCGGCCTGGACTACTTCGCTCCCGGCCTCGACCCCGCGCGGCAGGAATATTTCTATCGCGAGCAGTTGCAGCTGGCCCGAAGCCACGGCCTGCCGGTGCTGCTGCACGTGCGCCGTTCCGCCGACCAGCTGCTGCGCCAGTTGCGGCGCATCCCGGCCACCGGGATCGCCCATGCGTTCAACGGCAGCCTGCAGCAGGCGCGCGAATTCGTGAAGCTCGGCTTGCGGCTCGGCTTCGGCGGCACCGTGACGTACGAGCGGGCGCTGCAGATCCGCCGGCTGGCCCGCGAGCTGCCGGGCGAGGCGCTGGTGCTGGAAACGGATGCGCCGGACATCCCGCCGCGCTGGCTCTACCGCACCGCGGAAGAACGCGCCGCGGGTGCGGTCCAGGGCCGCAACGAACCGGGGGAACTGCCTGCCATCGGTGCCGTGCTGGCGCAGCTGCGCGGCATGCCGGTGCAGGAGCTGGCGGCGCTCACCACGCGCAATGCCTGCGAGGCGCTGCCCCGCCTGCGTGCGTTGGTCAGGCCTTAGGCGCCTCGGCGATCGGCTTGGCCTTCTGCGCCATCCAGGCGAGCTGGGTCTGGAGCTCGTTCTGCAGGCACTGCAGGTGATGCAGCTCGGCGACGGCGCGCGTGACGGCCACCTCGAGCTCGTGCCGGCAGTCGATCGCGTGCAGCAGTTCGGCCGGCTCCGGGTGCTGCGTGGCGCAGCCTTCGAGCAGGGCCTGCAGGCGGTGCTGCAGCTTCAGGCTGGCGGGCCGCACCTCCTCGTGCAGCAGGTTGCACAGGGCGCCGCGGTGCGCCTGGACCTGGTCCCCCAGGCTGCGCGCCGAGCGCGCCGCGCCGCACAGGCCCTGCACCAGGTGCAGCTTGTCCTCGATCGCCTCGCCCCGGCGGCCGAGCTCCTGCAGGGCGCGCTGCGAGACTTCCGCGGTGGCCGCCGCCCGGCGCACGCCCAGCTCCAGTTCCATGTCGCGCAACCACAGCAGCCCCTGGCGCACCCGCTTGTCGATGGAGCGCGACTCCATCAGCAGTTCCGCCCACAGCAGGCGCGTGACGGCGGCATCGGCGGCATGGCGGCCGACGAAATGCAGCCCGAGGGTGGCCATCCGCCTGGCGGCGGTGCCGAGGGAGCCGGCCTGGCGCTGGAACTCGGCCACCGGAAAGGCGCGGCCGCGGGCCGGCAGGAAGTCGACCGCCGCGCTCGCGTCCTGCAGCGCGTGCAGCGCGCGGTCCAGTTCGCGCAGGTCCCAGGTCGCCTCGGCGTTCTGCAGCCGCTCGCGCACGCTGCCCAGGCGCGGCACGCGCCTGCCGGCCAGGCCCTGGAGCACCTGGTGGGCGGCGGCCGCGAGCGACGAGGCCGAACGCGTCGGCGTGGCGATCGAGCTGGCGGCGGCGCGCAAGGCCGCGGTGCGGCTGACACGCCGCAGCGGATCGGGCGCAGCGAAGGGCTTGCCGGGCCCGGTGGGCGTGAGGAATTCGGTCATCGATGGACAGGGGAAACCCGCATGCGAATCATTCTGGAGCCGCCGGTCCGAGGGCCCAGTGACATACCTCACGTGACCCCGCCGCACGTTGCACGGGGGCCGCGGCCGCGCGACGGCCGGGGCCCTGCCGGTCGCGAACGGTGCAGGAGTGTCGCGGGCACGCCCATGCCGGGCCCGGATAATCCAGCGCCGTGGCACCCGCAGCGAACCCGCAACTCCCCGAAGTCAATTTCTCCGACCAGGGCGACATCCGATACCTTCATCTCGGCACCGAATGGATCCAGGGCTCCATGCGGCTGGACGAGCCCTTCGACATCGACCTGGAATACGTGCAGCGCATGATGGCCTGGCTGCTGTTCACGGACCCGCAGGCGGTGGCGAAGCGCCATGCGATGCAGCTCGGGCTGGGCGCCGCGGCGCTCACCAAGTTCTGCCACCGCAAGCTGCGCATGAAGACCACGGCGATCGAGCTGAACCCGCAGGTGATCGCGGCCTGCCGGCTGTGGTTCAAGCTGCCGAAGGACGACACGCGGCTGTCCGTGATCCTCGGCGACGCCGCCGAAGTGGTGGCGCACGGGCACTGGCGCGGCCAGGTCGACGCGCTGCAGGTGGACCTGTACGACCACGAGGCGGCCGCCCCGGTCCTGGACAGCGAGGCGTTCTACCGCGATTGCCGCAGCCTGCTGACCGAGGATGGCTGCATGACGGTCAACCTGTTCGGGCGTTCCTCCAGCTACGAGCGCAGCCTCGAGCGCATCCAGGCCGCCTTCGGCGACGACGCCGTCTGGGCGTTCCGGCCGACCCGCGAGGGCAACACCGTGGTGCTGGCGCTGCGCGAGCCGGTGCACCCCAAGCGCGGCGAACTGGCCCTGCGCGCCGACGTGATCGAGTCGCGCTGGGGGTTGCCGGCGCGCAAGTGGCTGCGGGTGTTCAAGCCGGTCTTGTAGAAACCGAAGTCCGAACGCAAGAACCGAACAGCCGGACGCAGAGGACGCAGAGGACGCCAAGGGTACGCAGAGGACGCAAAAGAAGATTTCAAATTTCATGTCTTTTTTGCGTCCTCTGCGTCCTCTTTGCGTCCTCTGCGTCCGGCTGTTCGGTTTTCTCGGGCCTCGTTCGCGCCCGGTACCATGGAGGCCATGACCGCGCACCCGAAGGTGAAGATCTCCGCCCGCACGCCGCCGCGCGGCCCGCTGCACTGGCAGCAGATGGTGGAGTGGCTCAGCGAGGACGCCGTGATCTCGCCCGAGGAGGCGCGGCGCACGATCGCGCGCTGCTCGCAGGCGGAAAGCGCCCAGCATCCGCTGGTGCGGCTGGCCGCCGTGGCGATGACGCGCGCCTCCGACGGCAAGCCGCTGGACCTGGAGGCGCTGACGCAGTACCTCGCCTCCCGCGCGCAGATGGACTACCTGCGCATCGACCCGCTGAAGGTGGACGTGGCCAAGGTCGCGGACACCATGAGCGCCGCTTATGCCGAGCGGCATCGCGTGCTCCCGGTGCAGGTCACGGCCAACGAAGTGGTGGTCGCCACCGCGGAGCCCTTCGTCTCCGACTGGGTCGACGAGGTCGAGCGGCAGGCGCGCCGCAGCGTGCGCAGGGTGGTCGCCAACCCGCAGGAGATCCTGCGCTACACCGCGGAGTTCTTCGCCCTGGCCAAGTCCGTGCGCGCGGCGCAGCGCGCCGGCGGCAACGCCGGGGCCGCCAGCTTCGAGCAGCTGGTCGAACTGGGCAAGTCGAACAAGCAGCTCGATGCCAACGACCAGGGCGTGGTGCAGGTGGTCGACTGGCTGTGGCAGTACGCCTTCGACCAGCGCGCCAGCGACATCCACCTGGAGCCGCGCCGCGAGCAGGGCGTGATCCGCTTCCGCATCGACGGCGTGCTGCATCCGGTCTACCAGATGCCGCCCGCCGTGCTCAACGCGATGACGGCGCGCATCAAGCTGCTCGGTCGCATGGACGTGGTGGAGAAGCGCCGCCCGCAGGACGGCCGCATCAAGACCCGCAACCCCCGCGGCGACGAGGTGGAGATGCGCCTGTCGACGCTGCCCACCGCCTTCGGCGAGAAGATGGTGATGCGGATCTTCGACCCCGACACCACGGTGAAGGACCTCGACGCGCTGGGCTTCTCGCCGCACGACGCGCAGCGCTGGGAGGCGCTGGTCAAGCGCGCGCACGGCATCATCCTGGTGACCGGCCCCACCGGCTCGGGCAAGACGACCACCCTCTATTCGACGCTCAAGCGCATCGCGACCGAGGAGGTCAACGTGAGCACGGTGGAGGACCCGATCGAGATGATCGAGCCCGCCTTCAACCAGACGCAGGTGCAGACGCAGCTCGAATTCGGCTTCGCGGAAGGGCTGCGCGCGCTGATGCGGCAGGACCCCGACATCATCATGGTGGGCGAGATCCGCGACCTCACCACCGCCGAAATGGCGGTGCAGGCCGCGCTCACCGGCCACCTGGTGTTCTCGACGCTGCACACCAACGACGCGCCTTCGGCCGTCACGCGGATGATGGAACTGGGCGTGCCCGCCTACCTGATCAACGCGACGCTGATCGGCGTGCTCGCCCAGCGGCTGGTGCGCACGCTGTGCAAGCAGTGCCGCACCCCCGATACCGAGACGCCCCGCGCGGCGCTCGACGACGTGGTCAAGCCGTGGAAGATCACCGGCAGCTGGCAGCCCTACCGGCCGGTGGGCTGCGTCGACTGCCGCATGACCGGCTTCCTGGGGCGCATGGGCCTGTACGAACTCCTGACCGTCAGCGAGGCCTTCAAGGACCAGGTGGCGCGCGACCCCTCCATGCACGCGCTGCGCCGCCAGGGCGTCGCCGATGGCATGCGCCCACTGCGCCTGGCCGGCGCGCTGCGCGTGGCCGAGGGCCTGACCACGATCGAGGAAGTGCTGACGGCGACACCGTCGCCTGAGTGACACGAAGGCCGCCCGCGCCGCTCGGGAGTCAGTGTCCCGTAGGGTAACCGGATGTAGGTGATACCCACATCGGTCGAGGTGGCTGTATCCCCCACAATCCAGCCGGTCGCAAATCCAGTCTCAGGAGACAACATGAGAATCAAGAGCCAAAAGGATTTCTGGTCCGGGCTCATGTTCATGGGCACGGGCGTCGCATTCGCCTGGGGTGCCACGAACTACACGATCGGCGAAGGCGCCCGCATGGGCCCCGGTTATTTCCCGCTGATGCTGGGCATCCTGCTCACGCTGATCGGCGTGTTCATCACGTTCGAAGCGCTCGTGGTCGAGACGGAAGACGGTGAACCGATCGGCAAGTGGGCGTGGAAGCCGCTCGGCTTCATCATCGGCGCCAACCTGCTGTTCGGCATCCTGCTCGCCGGCCTGCCCAAGATCGGCCTGCCCGCCATGGGCCTGATCGTCGCCATCTACGCGCTGACCTTCGTGGCCAGCCTGGCGGGCGAGGAGCACAACACCAAGGAAGTCGCGGTGCTCGCCACCATCCTGGCGATCGGCAGCTACCTGGCCTTCATCGTCCTGCTCAAGCTGCAGTTCCCGGTGTGGCCCAGCTTCATCAGCGGCTGAGAGGAAGAACAACATGGATCTCTTTAGCAACCTCGCGCTCGGCTTCGGCGTCGCCTTCACGCCGATCAACCTGCTGTACGCCTTCATCGGCTGCCTGCTCGGCACGCTGATCGGCGTGCTCCCCGGCATCGGCCCCGTGGCGACCATCGCCATGCTGCTGCCCGCCACCTACGCGCTGCCGCCCGTGTCGGCGCTGATCATGCTGGCCGGCATCTACTACGGCGCGCAGTACGGTGGCTCCACCACCGCCATCCTGGTGAACCTGCCGGGCGAATCGTCCTCGGTGGTAACGGTGATCGACGGCTACCAGATGGCCCGCCAGGGCCGCGCGGGCCCGGCACTCGCCGCCGCGGGCCTGGGCTCCTTCTTCGCCGGCTGCGTGGGCACGCTGATCCTGGCCGCCTTCGCCGCGCCGCTGACGGAAGTGGCCTTCAAGTTCGGGCCGGCCGAATATTTCTCGCTGATGGTGCTGGGCCTGATCGGCGCCGTGGTGCTGGCCTCCGGCTCCCTGGTCAAGGCGATCGCGATGATCGTGCTGGGCCTGCTGCTGGGCCTCGTGGGCACCGACGTGAACTCCGGCGTGGCGCGCTTTTCCTTCGACATCCCGGAACTCACCGACGGCATCGGCTTCATCACCATCGCCATGGGCGTGTTCGGCTACGGCGAGATCATCAGCAACCTGGGCAAGAGCGAGGAGCACCGCGAGGTGTTCACGGCCAAGGTGCAGGGCCTGATGCCCACCGCGCAGGACTTCAAGCGCATGCTGCCGGCGGTGCTGCGCGGCACCGCGCTCGGTTGCGCGCTGGGCATCCTGCCCGGGGGCGGCGCGCTCCTGTCGGCTTTCGCCGCCTACACCATCGAGAAGAAGACCAAGCTGCAGCCCGGCGAGGTCCCCTTCGGCAAGGGCAACATCCGCGGCGTGGCGGCGCCCGAGGCGGCCAACAACGCCGGTGCGCAGACCTCCTTCATCCCGCTGCTGACGCTGGGCATCCCGCCCAACGCGGTGATGGCGCTGATGGTGGGTGCGATGACCATCCACAACATCCAGCCGGGCCCGCAGGTCATGACCAGCAACCCCGAACTGTTCTGGGGCCTGATTGCCTCGATGTGGATCGGCAACGCCATGCTGGTGATCCTGAACCTGCCGCTGATCGGCATGTGGATCAAGCTGCTGACGGTGCCCTATCGCTGGCTGTTCCCGTCCATCGTGCTGTTCTGCGCGATCGGCGTGTACTCCACGAACAACAACGTGTTCGACATCTGGATGGTCGCGATCTTCGGCGTGATCGGTTATCTGTTCATCAAGCTCGGGTGCGAGCCGGCGCCGTTGCTGCTCGGTTTCATCCTGGGCCCGATGATGGAGGAGAACCTGCGCCGCGCGTTGCTGCTGTCGCGCGGCGACTGGAGCGTGCTGGTCACGCGGCCGCTGTCCGCCGGCCTGCTGGCGGCCGCCCTGCTGCTGGTGATCATCGTGGCGCTGCCCGCGGTGAAGAGCAAGCGCGAGGAAGCCTTCGTCGAAGACTGACGGCACCCGGGCATGGCAAGAACGGCCCCTCGGGGCCGTTCTTTTTTTCACCCTTACAGCCCGGCTGACGCTAGCATGCGGGCCATCGTGCGCACCTCGACCGTCTCCTTCCTGTTCCTCCCGATCCTCGTCCTGCTCGCGGTCTGGGCGTGGTTGACCGACTTCGTGACGATCCAGGGCGAGTCGACCATCTACACCGTGAGCTGCCGCAACGGCGAGTGGCGCGGCGAGACCTGCACCGGGCAGCTCGCGCGGGCGGACCGCTTCCGCTTCCGCGCCTTGCCGCGGCGGCAGGAGGTGCTGTTCTGGACCCTCGGCAAGGCGGAGCCGTCCGGCCGCTTCACCGGCTGCCAGGTCCAGGATGGCCGCAACTGGATCTGCCCGCCCGGCGCCGATGCGTCGCGGACGATCACGCTGTCGCTGGTGCGCGGCAAGGCGATGCACGACGCGACCGGTCGCACGCAGGGTTTCCGCGCCGTGGCCAAGTGGCGCTGGATCCTGATCGGATGGGGCGTGGCCCTGGGCCGTTCGGCGGACTACTGAAGCGGCGGGGCGGCCGCGCTTTCCGCGACAATGGGCGCGTCCGCCCGCGAACACCCGCCTCCCATGCACCAGCCTTCCGCCCACCCGCAACGGGTGGCGCTGCACAACGAGATCCACGCCCGCCCGCCCGAAGCGATGGCCGCGCCGCTGGCGCTGTCGCACATCGTGATGGTGGGCGACGCCGGCCAGCGCGAGGCGAGCCGCGCGCACCTGGCGACCCTGCTGCGCGACCACCACCTGCCGCAGCCCGACGCCCAGAGCACGCACGTGCGACTGGAGGTGGGCGGCGTGCGCATCCGCTGGGAGCTGCACACCGAATTCGTGACGTGGACCTTCTCGCGCGCCTTCGACGCCGCGGGCTTCGGCCAGCAGGAGCCGGTGGCCGCGGTGCAATCGGTGCCGCAGGAGTGGCTGGCGGCCCTGCCGGGGCAGACGCTCGCGGCCCTGCACCTGTGGGTGCTGCCCGGCGACCCGGAAGGCGAGGTGCCGCTCACCCGGCACGTGCTGCACGAGGAGACGCTGGTCGGCTGCGCGGTGTCCGATGGCAATGCCCGCGTGTTCACGGATTTCGCGCTGCATGCCGACGGCTGGTCGCGCATGGTGCTGCTGGCCGACCACCTGCCGCCCCGGCGCCTGGGCCGGCTGGTGCAGCGCCTGCTGGAGATCGACACCTACCGCATGGCGGCGCTGCTGGGCCTGCCGGCCGCGCGCGAATCGTCGGCGCTGCTGGCGGTGGCGGAGGGCGAACTCGCCGCGCTGGCCGAGGCGATCCGGCTGGCGGGCCCGCACGAGGAGCCGCAGTTGCTGGACCGGCTCACCCGCCTGGCGGGCCAGGTGGAGAGCCACTACGCGGCGACGCATTCGCGCTTCTCGGCCAGTGCCGCCTATTTCGAGCTGGTGGACCAGCGCCTGCAGGACATCCACGAGCAGCGCCTGCCGGGCCTGCAGCCGCTGGGCGAATTCTTCGAGCGGCGGCTGTCGCCGGCGCGCGCCACCTGCGCCTGGTCGGTGCGGCGGCAGGACGCGCTGTCGCAGCGCGTCTCGCGCATCAGCAACCTGCTGCGCACGCGGGTGGAGATCGAGCAGCAGCAAAGCAGCCAGGCCCTGCTGGCCACGATGAACCGGCGGCAGGACCTGCAATTGCAGTTGCAGGCCACGGTGGAAGGCCTGTCGGTGGCGGCGATCACCTACTACATCGTCGGCCTGGTCAGCTACCTCGCCAAGGGCGCCGGTGCGCTCGGCTGGCCGTTCAGCCCGGAGGTGACGGCGGCCTGCGCGATCCCCATCGTGGCGGGCGGCGTCTGGCTGTCGCTGCGGCGCCTGCACGCGCGCGTGCTGGCGCACCGGTAGGCTGGCGCTGAGCCGCGCAGCGCGCGAAGCCCAGCGTTCCTGCGTCGCCACAAGCGCTGGGCTTCGCGCGCTTCGCGGCTCAGCACCAGCCTACGAGGCGCCCGTCAGCGCTGCCCCAGCCGCTGCGCGATCGGAACCGAGGGCTTGCCCGAGAGCGCATCCAGCCGCGCACCCATCGCCACCTCCAGCCGCTCGAGCCGCTGCTGCGCCGGCGGATGCGTGGCCAGCGTCAGCGTGAACAGCGGATTGTCCGGCGCCGCGGCGCGCAGTTGCTGCAGCACGGCCGGCAGCCCGTACGGATCGAAGCCCGCGCGCGCCGCCAGCGCCACGCCCTCGCGGTCGGCCTCGTATTCGTCGCCCTGGTCCAGCCCGCTGGAATACAGGTTGCGCCCCAGCGCGAGCATCTGCGCCGAGATGGCGCCCTGCGCGTTGCCGCGCAGTTGCGAGGCCACGAGCTGCGTCGCGAGCCCGGCGCGTGCCTTGGCGGCGAGCGCCTTCAGGTGGTGCTTGCCCGTGACGTGCGTGATCTCGTGCGCGAGGATGCCCGCGAGCTCGGCCTCGTCGACACGGTCCACCAGCCCGCGCGTCACGAAGACGTAGCCGCCCGGTGCCGCGAAGGCGTTGAAGCCCGGATCGTCGAGCACGCCGAAAGTCCAGGGCAGCTGCGGCCGCGTCGACTGCAGCGAGACCCAGCGGCCCAGGCGGTTCACGTAGCGCTGCAGCGCCATGTCGCCATGCAGGGGCTTGCTTCCGAGCAGCACCGCTGCGAGCTGGCGCCCGATCTCGATCTCGCGCGGCTCGTCGATCTGGGCCAAGGATTCGGTGAGCATCTGCACCAGGTCGCCGGTGGCGGGCGAGGGGCGCGGCGCGGCTTGCGGCAGGTTCGGCAGGCCGCCCGGCACGATCTGTCGCAGCAGGCCGCCGAGCGCCTTGCCCGGGTCCTGGGCCTGCGCCGCCAGTGCAAAGGAGCCGGCGCAGAGCGCGGCGAGGAGGATGCGGGACGGGTTCATGGCGCGGGCAGGGGCTGGATGGCCACGGGCTGCAGCTGGGCACCGGCGGCGAAGGCGCGCGCGTCGGCCTCGTTCTGGCGCAGCGCTTCCATGCGGGTGACGGCGGCGGGTTCGGGGTTGGCCCGCGCGATGTCCTGGGCTTCGAGGCCGCGGATGCCGGCGCTGGCGGACGCCTGCGGCGGCTGGCGGTTGCCGAACAGGCCGGTGACGCCGCGCAGCGCGCTGCCGACGACATCGCTCGCACCCGAGGCGGAGGCCGTGCCGGCCGGGCCGAGGTCGAACAGGTGCAGCCAGCCGCTGGCGCCCGCCTCGGTGCGGACCTGCACCCAGGGGCCGCTGCGCCCGGTGCCGCGCGTCACGGGCGCCTGCGCGGGCAGCGCCGCCAGGCTGCGCGCGGTTTCGGCCGGGGCTTCGCGCAACTCGGTCGCGCGGCGGGTGACGGCGGCCTCCTGGGCCGACGCGGCCCCCGCCAGGGCCAGCGCGAGTGCGACGGCGCGAACTGCGATGCGTATCATGCGTGCTTCTTCCAAACAGGCGGGATTGTATGAACCTGGGCATCACGGGCAAATGGGCGCTGGTCTGCGGGGCCAGCAAGGGACTGGGCTGGGGCTGCGCGCAGGCGCTCGCGCGCGAAGGCGCCAACGTCGTGATCGTGGCCCGCGGCGCCGAGGCGCTGCAGGCCGCGGCAGAGAGGCTGCGCAAGGATCCGCAGGTGCCGCAGGGCACGCAGGTCGAGCCGATCGCCGTCGACATCACCACGCCGGAAGGCCGCGCCAAGGTGTTCGCCTTCCGCAAGGACTACGACATCGTCGTCACCAATGCGGGCGGCCCGCCGCCCGGCGACTTCCGCGACTGGGACCGCGAGGCGTGGATCAAGGCGGTGGACGCCAACATGCTCACGCCCATCGAGCTGATCAAGGCGACGGTGGACGGGATGGCCGCGCGCGGCTTCGGCCGCATCGTGAACATCACGTCGAGCGCGGTGAAGGCGCCGATCGACATCCTGGGCCTGTCCAATGGCGCGCGCAGCGGCCTGACCGGCTTCGTGGCCGGCGTGGCGCGCACGACCAAGCTGGCGTCCGGCAACGTGACGATCAACAACCTGCTGCCGGGGGTGTTCGACACCGACCGCATCAAGACCACGCTGGAAGGCAGCGCGAAGAAGACCGGCAAGACGGTGGAGGAAATGCGCCAGCAGCGCATGAACACCATCCCCGCCCGCCGCTTCGGCACCCCCGACGAATTCGGCACCGCCTGCGCCTTCCTGTGCAGCGCGCAAGCCAGCTACATCACCGGCCAGAACGTCCTGATCGACGGCGGGGCGTATCCGGGCACTTATTAGGATCGACTTCCGCTGAAGGCGGACTTCCGGACGCAGAGGACGCAAAGGGTACGCAGAGGACGCAAAGAATACCTTTAAAGGATTTCTTTTTGCGTCCTCTGCGTACCCTTCGCGTCCTCTGCGTCCGGTATTCGGTTTTCCCTCACCGCCGCGACGAAACCACGATGCCTGCCACGATCAGCACGAAGGCCAGGGCGTGGAAGAGGCGCGGGGGCTCGCCCAGGAAGGCCGCCGAGAACAGCGCCGCGAAGAGGGGCGTGAGGTTGGAGAAGAAGCCCGCGATGTTGGGCCCCACGCGCTGCACGCCCAGGCCCCAGCAGCGGTACGCCAGCAGCGCGGGACCCATCGCCACATAAGCGAGCGCCGCGGCCAGCGGCCACCCCCACTGGATCTGCTGCGTGGTGACGGCCGTCTCGCCGGCGGCGAACAGCGCCGACCACGCCACGCCCGGCACCAGTTGCGCCATCAGGAAGCCGGCCCAGTCCGATCGCACCTCCGGCGGATCGCCCGGGCGGGTGAGCAGCCAGCTGTACACGGACCACGCCGCGGTGGCCAGCAGCATGTAGAGGTCCCCCGGCACGAAGCGCACCTCGGCCAGGTGCGCGGCGTCGCCGCGGCACAGCACCACCAGCACGCCCGCGATGGAGAGCGCGGCGCCCAGCACCTGCCGGCCCGTGATGCGCTGGTGGAAGAACAGCGCCCCGAACCCCAGCATGAAGAACGGCATGCTCGAAGCCACCAGCGTGACGTTGATCGGCGTCGAGGTCCTGACGGCCATGTACTGCAGCGCGTTGTAGCAGCCCACGCCCAGCAGCCCCAGCACGGCGTAGCGCCCCATGCGCGGCCAGATCGGGCTGGTGGGCCGCAGCAGCCGCCACGCGAACGGCAGCAGCAGCAGGAAGGCCAGGCCCCAGCGCAGGAAGTTCAGCGTGAGCGGCGGCACCAGCGGCGACACGAGCCGCCCGACGACGGCATTGCCCGCCCACAGCATCGGCGGCAGCGTGAGCAGCAGGGCGGTGGGGAGGGTCAGGCGCTGGGTCATGGGAAGCCCGCGACTTTACGCCCGGGGGTGTTCCCCGCGCTGAGGCGGTGCTGACGGATTCGTGGCACCATCCGCCGCATTCGTGCACAGCCAACGGCAAGGAGACACTCACATGGTCAAGGCAGTCCAGATTCGCCAGCATGGCGGCCCCGAGCAGATGGAGCTGGTCGACATCGAAGTGGGCCAGCCCGGCCCGGGCCAGATCCGCATCCGCCACCAGGCCATCGGCCTGAACTTCATCGACGTTTACCAGCGCACCGGCCTGTATCCGCAGCAGATGCCGCTGACGCTGGGCATGGAAGGCTCCGGCGTCGTGGAAGCCGTGGGCGAGGGCGTCACGCACCTGAAGGCGGGCGACCGCGCGGCCTACGCCAGCCACCCGCCGGGCTCCTACTCGGAAGCGCGCGTGATGCCGGCGAAGAACGTCTGCAAGCTGCCCGACGCGATCAGCTTCGAGACCGGCGCGGCCATGATGCTTAAGGGCCTCACGGCGCAGTACCTGCTCAAGCGCACGCTGCCGCAGGGCGGCCTGAAGCCCGGCGACTTCGTGCTGTTCCACGCCGCCGCCGGGGGCGTCGGCCTGATCGCCGTGCAATGGGCCAAGGCCATGGGCCTGCGCCTGATCGGCACGGCGGGCAGCGACGAGAAGTGCGAGCTGGCGAAGTCGCTGGGCGCCGAGTTCATGATCAACTACAGCAAGGAAGACTTCCTGCCGCGCGTCAAGGAGATCACGGGCGGGCAGGGCGTGAAGGTGGTGTACGACTCCGTCGGCAAGGACACCTGGGACAAGTCGCTCGACTGCCTGCGGCCCTTCGGCCTGATGGCGAGCTTCGGCAATGCGTCCGGCCCGGTGCCGCCCTTCGCGCCCGGCATCCTGGGCAACAAGGGCTCGCTGTACGTCACGCGCCAGACGCTGTTCACGCACATCGCCACGCGCGAGTCCAACCAGGAAATGGCCGACGACCTGTTCGAGGCCGTCACCAGCGGCAAGGTGCAGATCCGCATCGACCAGCGCTTCCCGCTGGCGCAGGTGCGCGAGGCGCACCAGGCCCTGGAAGCGCGCAAGACCACGGGCTGCACGATCCTGACGGTCTGATGCCGCTGCGGCTGGCACCGGCGTGGCGCGCGCACCTGCACGCCGCGGCCGACTGCGCGCCGCGGCACCCGCGCGTGCCGCTCGCCTGGCGCGGCGAGCGCATCGGCTCGGTCGAAGCCGACCTGTTCGATCGCGCGGGAATGGCCGCCAGCCCGCTCCTGCGCTGGCGCGATGCGCAGGGCACGTGGGAAGTGGTGGGCGACCTCACCGACTCGCTGGCGCGCATCGCGTTCGTGCTGCGCGAGCGCGGCCTCGCGCATGCGTGGCGCGACGAGCAGCTCGCCGTGCGCAATGAAGCAGGGCGCCTGCTCGGCACGGTGGAGCGCGCGGTGGTGCGGCCGCTGGGCATCGCGACGCATGCGGTGCACCTCGTCGCGACCGATCCGCGCGGCGCGCACTGGGTCCAGCAGCGCGCCTTCGACAAGCCCAGCGACCCGGGCCTGTGGGACACGCTCGTCGGCGGCATGGTGCCGGCGAACGAAGCGGTGGAGGATGCGCTGGCGCGCGAGACCTGGGAGGAAGCGGGCCTGCGCCTGGAGCAGGTGCGCGAGCTGCGCTACGGCGGGCGGCTGCTCACACGCCGTCCGTTTCGCGAGCTGCCGCACGGCTACGTCGTCGAGGTCCTCGACTGGTATGCCTGCGCGCTGCCCGCGGGCGTGGAGCCCGCCAACCAGGACGGCGAGGTGGCGGGCTTCCGCTGCATGCCGCCGCCGGAAGTGGAGATGCTGCTGGAACGCGAAGCTTTCACGATCGACGCTTCGCTGGTGCTGGTCGCGGCGTTCGGGTAGGGGGCAGGCGCGGGAGGTCGTAGGCTGGCGGTGACCGGAGGGAACCCCAGCTTGCGGCGGCTCGCCGATCGCTGGGGTTTCGCTGGCGCTCCACCGCCAGCCTACGAGCGTGCCTTCCTGCGCTTGCCGGTCGCAGGCGCGCCGCCCACCATCTGCTCCAGCACCGCGAACACGGCGGCCGTGTCGGCGTCGCCGTGGCCCAATGCCATCGCGGCGTTGTAGACCGGCATGCAGGCCGCGAACAGCGGCGCGGGCGTGCCGGTGGCCTGCAGCAGGTCGTTGATGAGGCGCATGTCCTTCTGCCAGGTCGACACCTTCATCGTGGCCTGGTCCCAGGAGCGCTCCACCATCACCGGGCCGCGCACCTGGAACATGCGCGAGCCGCCGGCGCCATCGGCCACGACCTTGACGATCTGGGCCGGATCGAGCCCGGCGCGCGCACCCATCAGGATCGCTTCGGCGGTGGACACGTTGTGGATCGCCACCAGCAGGTTGGCGACCAGCTTCATGCGGGTGCCGTTGCCGAAGGCGCCGACGTCGTAGCGCGCCCGCGCGAAGCCCTCGAACACCGGCGCGAAGGCCTTGATCGCCGCGGCCTCGCCGCTCGCGTAGACGGCCAGGTCGCGGTTCACCGCCTGCGCACCCGTCCCGGACAGCGGGCAATCCAGCAGGGTGATGCCGTGCTGCGCCAGCAGGTCGTGCGCGCGCCGCTTCGCGCCTTCCGGCAGCGTGCTGGTTTCGGCCACCACCAGCCGCTTCGCGGCGGCGGCGACCAGTTCCTCGCACACCGCCTCCAGCGCGGCCTCGCTGGGCAGCGAGAGCACGATGAAGCGCGCCGCGCGCGCGACCTCGGTGGCGCTGGTGAAGGCGGTGCCGCCGGCGTCCGCGAGCCGGCGCCGCGCGCGCGCCACCGGGTCGCTGCCGAAGACCTCGAAGCCCGCCTTCAGGAGGTTGGCGGACATCGCCGAGCCCATGATGCCGAGTCCCACCACGCCCACGGCGCTGCGCGCCGGGGCCTTGTTCTTGCTGTTGTTCATTCGTTGTTCTTGGCCGGCGCCGCCAGGGCCGGCGCCCTCAGGCCACGGGCTTCACTCGCCCTTGATGTTATTGTCCGCGACCAGCTTCGAGTACTTGGAGGTCTCCGCCGCCAGGAACGCGCGGAATTCGTCCTGCGTGCTGGCCTGCGCTTCGACGCCGAGGTCCGCGAACTTCGCCTTCAGGTCGGGGTCGGCCATGATCTTCACCAGGGCCGCGTGGTAGTTGTCCACGATCGCCTTGGGCGTGCCGGCGGGCAGGAACACGCCCCACCAGTTCTCGGCCACGATGCCGGCAAGGCCCGCCTCCGTGAACGTGGGGATGTCCGGGAACATCCTCGAGCGCGCGGCGCCGGTGCTGGCGATCGGGCGCAGCTTGCTGGTCTTGATGAACTGCGAGACGGGCAGTGCGTCGGCGACCATCATGTCGATGTGGCCCGCCAGCAGGTCGTTCACCGCCTGGCCGCCGCCCTTGTAGTTGATGCCGTTCATCTTCACCTTGGCCTGCCGCATGATCAGCTCGCCGCCCAGGTGCGCCATGCTGCCGGGGCCGCTGGTGCCGAAGCTGACCTGCCCCGGCTTCGCGCGCGCGGCGGCGAGGATCTCCTGCAGGTTCCTGTACGGCGAGTTGGCCGGCACCACGAGGATGTTGGCGCCCGTGGCGGTGAGGGCCACCGGCACGAAGTCCTTGTCCATGCTGTAGGGCACCTTGCTGATCAGGGGGTTGACCGCGACCGGCCCCAGATTGCCCACCACGAAGGTGTAGCCGTCGGCCGGCTGGCGGGCCGCGTATTCCATGCCGATGGAACCGGCGGCGCCCGGCTTGCTTTCGATCACCACCGGCTGGCCCCAGTGTTCCTGCAGCTTCTGGCCCATGATGCGCGCCATGAGGTCGGAGCTGCCGCCGGCCGGATAGGTCACGACCAGGTGCACGGGCTTCGCGGGGAAGGCCTGCGCGTGGGCTGCGAGCGGTGCGAGGCACGCGCACGCCAGTGCGAGCACGAGGCGGTGCGCATCACGGCGGGAGGGGAAGGCAGCTCTCATCCGATTCACTCCTTGTTGCAACACGGTGTGCGCCCCCGGGGAAAACACGGCGTGGCGCCACGTCGCGATGCACTCTAAGATCGTTCGCAGCCCCGCACTCCCGTACTTTCCCGCATGCTGCATTCCGCTCCCGGCGCGCGCGCCGACCAGACCCTGTCCTTCAACATGAAGCTGCTGGCGCAGCACGAACTGCAGGGCCACGGCGGCATCGGCGAGGGCATGGCGCTGCAGCTCACCCGTGACGGCCGCCGCATCCTGTGGCTGGCGCACGAGTCGGCGCCCAAGAACTTCTCCGGCGTCGACGTGACGGATCCGCGCGCGCCGCGCCTGATCGTGCAGACGGAGCTGCCGCACAACAAGGTGCGCTCCAACTCGCTGGACCTGGTGGGCGACACGCTCGCGGTGGCGTACCAGACCAGCACGGTGGGCCTCACGCCCGCCGGCGTGGACCTGTTCGACGTGAGCACGCCCGAAGACCCGAAGCGGATCTCGCACTTCGACTGTTCGGGCCCGCATTCGCGCGGCGTGCACGCGCTGTGGTTCGTCGACGGCAAGACCATCCACATGTCCTCCGGGGCGCCGGACTTCACGCCCCGCCACCCGCTGGACGACCAGTTCTACCGCATCCTCGACGTGTCGAACCCGGCGAAACCGGTGGAGGCCGGGCGCTGGTGGTACCCCGGCACCCGCGAAGGCGACGAAGCGCCAGCCCCCGCCCGGCTGGCGAAGAAGTTCGACATGGGATTCCGCGCCCACAACACCAACGTGTTCCCCGAGCGGCCCGACCGCGCCTACGTGGGCTACATCGACGGCGGCGCCTTCGTGCTGGACATCGCCGATCCTTCGGCGATCAAGGTCGTCTCGCACTGGAATCCCTCGCCGCCCTTCAACGGCTTCACGCACACGGTGCTGCCCCTGTTCGAGCGCAGGCTGTGGATCGTGAGCGACGAGTGCGTGCAGGACGAGGGCGCGGACTGGCCCAAGCTGGTGTGGGTGATCGACGCGCGCAACGAGGCGAACCCGGTGCCGATCGGCACCTTCCCGGCACCGCCGTACGAGGCCTTCGCCCGGCGCGGCGGCCGCTTCGGCGCGCACAACCTGCACGAGAACCTGCCGGGGCCGGCCTCGTTCCGCTCCGACACGATCATCGTCGGCACCTTCTTCAACGCCGGCGTGCGCGTGTACGACACCAGCAATCCGTACCGCGTGGAGGAGATCGCGTACTACGTCCCCGGCGCGCCGCGCCTGTCGCCCGCGGGGGCCGTGCAGCTCAACGACGTGTACGTGGACGAGCGCCGCATCGTGTACACGGTGGACCGCTTCACGGGCGGGCTCTACATCCTGGAGCTGACCCTCTGAACACACCGGGCCCTTCGCGCGACCCGCTCGCCGGCAAGCTGCCCGTCACGCTCGTCACCGGCTTCCTGGGCAGCGGCAAGACCACCCTGATCGCCAGGCTGGTGCGCCACCCCGGCATGGACCGGGTGGCCGTCGTGATCAACGAGCTGGGCGAGATCGGCATCGACCACGACCTGGTCGCGATGTCGACCGAGAACATCGCGCTGCTCGCCAATGGCTGCATCTGCTGCTCGGTGCGCACGGACCTGCAGGAGACGCTGCGCGATCTGTTCGCCCGCCGCCGTGCCGGCGAGATCGCGGACTTCGACCGCGTGATCATCGAGACCACCGGCCTGGCGGATCCGGCACCGGTGGTGCAGACGCTGCTGGCGGACAACCTGGTGGCGGCGCACTTCCGCCTCGACGGCCTCGTCACGCTGGTGGATGCGGCCAACGGCGCGCAGCAGCTCGCCAACCATGCCGAGCCGGCCAAGCAGATCGCGCTGGCGGACCGCGTGTTCGTCACCAAGAGCGACATCGCGTCGCGCGAGGCGGTCGACGACCTGCGTTCCGCGATCGCGCAGATCAACCCCGGCGCCGAGGTGCGGCTGGTCCTGCACGGCGAGGTCGAGCCGCAGGCGCTGACCGGGCTGGGCCTGGCGAGCGCGCGCGCCGGCGAGGCGACGCTGCGCTTCCTGGGCGAGCCGCTGCGGGGCGAGGGCTCCGCGGGCGCGAAGCACCTGGGCGCGCGGCCGCCGCTGCATGACGGCTCGATCCGCACGCTGTCGCTGCACTTCGACGCGCCGTTCACCTGGAACGGTTTTTCCGCCGCGCTGGAGCTGCTCGCCACCCTGCGCGGGCCGGACCTGCTGCGCGTGAAGGGCATCGTCAACGTCGAAGGCGCGCCGGTGGTGGTGCAGGGCGTGCAGCACATCTTCCATCCGCCCGTCACGCTGGACCGCTGGCCGGGCGAGGACAGGCGCACGCGGCTGGTGTTCATCACGCGGCGCATCGAGGCCGGCACGATCCGGGACCTGCTGCAGGCGGTGGCCCGGGTGGCCGACCCGCTATGATGATCCGACCGTGAACCCAGGAGGCGACTTGCTGTATTCGTGCTCACCGGATTGCACCGACCCGCGGCACCACCATGCCGCACCGGGCCGGTCCGCCCACCTGAAGGCCCCGTCGCTGCGCGCCGCCGCAGCCAGCGTCGCGGTCCGGGGGCGCAAGGGCAAGACCAAGGTCGTCGACCTGCATTGCCACTACCTCAATCCCGAGGTGAACGCGAAGACGGCGCACCTGAACGCGGCGCAGCACGACCCCACGGTGATCTTCGCCAACGAGCTCACGCGCGAGACCAACGTGCGCCAGATGAAGACGCGCGCGCCCAAGCTCACCGGCGTCGACCAGCGCCTGAAGGACATGGACCGCATGGGCGTGGACGTGCAGGCGGTCTGCCCGGCGCCGTACCACTTCTTCTACTTCACCGAACCAGATTACGGCGCGCAGCTCGCGCGCGAGGTGAACGAGGGCATCGCCAAGCTGGTGGCCGACACGCCCGACCGCTTCGTCGGCCTGGGCTCCGTGCCGCTGCAGGACGCGGAGCTGGCCGTGCGCGAGCTCGAGCACGCCGTGCAGAACCTCGGGCTGCGCGGCGTGGAGATCTGCACCAACGTCAACGGCAAGAACCTGACCGACCCGTCGCTGGGGCTGGAGAAGTTCTTCGCCCGCGCGGAGGAACTGGGCATCCTGGTGTTCATGCATCCGCTGGGCTACACGCAGGCGGACCGCCTCACGCAGCACTACTTCAACAACGTGATCGGCAACCCGCTCGATTCGACGGTGGCGGTGTCGCACCTGATCTTCGACGGCACGATGGCGCGGCACCCGAAGCTGAAGGTGCTGGTGGCGCACGGCGGCGGCTTCGTGGCGCACTACTGGGCGCGCATGGACCACGCGTGGCGCGCGCGGCCCGACTGCCGCACGGTGATCAAGCGGCCGCCGTCGAAGTACCTGGAGAAGTTCTTCTTCGACACGATCACGCACGATCCGCAGATGCTCAAGCACCTCGTCGACCGCTTCGGCGCCGACCACGTCGTGCTGGGCACCGACTATCCGTACGACATGGGCGAAGACGATCCGCTGGGCCTGCTCGCGCAGGTCAAGCGCCTGCCCAAGGCGGAGCGTGAGCTGATCGCCGGCGGCAATGCGGCGCGGCTGCTCAAGCTGAAGTGAGCACCATGAACGCGCCCGCCGCCCAGACCTTCGATGCGCGCGCGTTGCGCCAGGTGCTCGGCGCCTTCGTGACGGGCGTGACCGTGATCACCACCGTCGACAAGAACGGCAAGCCGCACGGCCTGACGGCCAATTCCTTCACCTCGGTCTCGCTGGACCCGCCGCTGATCCTCTGGAGCCAGTCGCTCACGGCGCCCAGCCATCCGGTGTTCCGCGAGTCGGAGCGCTTCGTGGTCAACATCCTGGCCGACGACCAGGTGGAAATCTCCAACAAGTTCGCCCGCGGCGGAGGCGACAAGTTCGCCGGCTGCGTGACGCGCACCGGCCTCGGCGGCGTGCCGCTGATCGAGGGCTGCGCCGCGTACCTCGAATGCCGGCGCATCAACAGCTTTCCCGGCGGCGACCACCTCGTCTTCCTCGGCCAGGTGGAGCGCATCGAGCGGACCGGCCTGCAACCCCTCGTCTTCGGCGGCGGCAAGTACCTCGTCGCGCAGCCGCACGACCTGGGCCTGATGGCAGCCCCGGGCGGGGCGAACATCGCGCGCCTGAAGGCGGTGCGGCTGGCCACGCGGGCGCTGGTGGAGCTCTCGGACGAACTCGACGAAACCCTGGGCCTCGGCGTGTGGGGCAACAAGGGGCCGACCATCGTGCGCTGGGAGGAGGCGAGCCAGCCGGTGAGCGACAACCTGCGCACCGGGCTCGTGCTGCCCGTGCTCACCTCGGCCACCGGCCTCGCGTTCGCGGCGTGGCTGCCGCGCGAGACGACCGCGCCCTTCATCGAGGCGGAGCTGGCGCAGGGCATGGACCTGCTGCAGGTGGAGCAGGAACTCGCGCAGGTCCGTGCCACGGGCATCGTGCGGCTGGTGGGCACCGACAAGTTCTCCGACCTGTACGGCACGAACATCAGCGCAGCGAGCGTGCCGGTGTTCGACAACACCGGGGCGATGGTGCTGGCGCTGACGGCGATCGGCAGTTCGCAGCGGCTGGACCTGGGCGAAGGCAGCCCATTGGTGATGGGGCTGCGGCATTGCGCGGCCGCGCTCTCGTTCCGGCTTGGGGGTCGCAGTCTCTCGGCGCCGGCTTCGAACGATCCGTTGCAGGCGATCTGATTCCTTGGGGTCCGGGGGCGTCCGGGGGCGTCCGGGGGTGTCCGGGGGCGTCGCGGCAGGCGGTGCGTGGCGCGTGACCGCGAAGGTGACGGTCCGGCGGCTTCGCGCGCCGGACTTCCCCGAAAAATCGGGCCCGCCGGCACGCGCAACATAACTCCCTCCGAGTCTGCCGCGCGCGGCAGACTCTCCGGTCAAACAGATGTTGCGGGCATGTCCACGTACGCATGGCTCGCATCGCTGCGCTGCGTAGCCATGCTGTGCCAGCGGGCCCGATTTTCCGGGCGCCCCCAACGCGGTCCCGCACCACGCACCGCCTGCCGCGACGTTGAGCGTCGCGCCCTTCCGGACCGCCTCGTCATTCCCGCGGAGGCGGGAATCCAGAGCGCGAAGCCCCCGGGCCCGACGTTTCAAACGGCGTTCATGACGCCAACGCGCACGATGCCCAACGTCGCGGCAGGCGCGGTGGGGTGCTGGCCCGCAATCAGGGGCCGAGCCCGAGAGACCGGGCCCGCTGGCACAGCGAGGCTACGCAGCGCAGCGACGCGAGCCTCGCGTACGTGGACCTGCCCGCAACATAACTCCCTCCGAGTTCGCCGTTCGCGGCGAACTCGGAGGGAGTTATGTTGCGCGTGCCAGCGGGACCGGTCTCTCGGGGAAGTCCGGCGCGCGAAGCCGCCGGACCGACGCCCCGCGGGCCTGCACCGCACCGCGCCTGCCGCGACGCCCCCGGAAGCACGACGAGCGCCCCGCCGATGCCACCCCTGAGTAGCCCTCTCCTACATCACCTTGGCCTCGAACCTCTCAGCCGGACCATGACGCGGCGCCTAAAGTACCTGCCCATACGATGCGCCGCGACATCACGCGGGCACGATGGAGAAGCACAAAATGGCCTTCCGCGTCTTCATCGTCGAGGACAGCTCGACGATCCGGGACAACCTGATCGAGACCCTGAAGGAGCTCGCGCATTTCGAGCCGGTGGGCACGACCGAGACCGAGCACGAGGCCAGGCGCTGGCTGGCGCGCAACGAGTGGGACCTGGCCATCATCGACCTGTTCCTGCGGGAAGGCAGCGGCCTCAACGTGCTGGAAGCCTGCCGCAACCGCAGGCCGGGCCAGAAGGTGGTCGTCTTGAGCAACCATTCCTCGCGCGACGTGCGCTGGCGCTGCAAGCAGCTCGGCGCGGATGCCGTGTTCGACAAGTCCACCGAGCTGGAAGCGCTGGTGGACTACTGCGTGCAGCACCGCCGCGACGTGCAGCACGACGCCGCCGGCCAGCCCGGCGCAGTGGCTACTGCAACGCCCGCGACGGCTCTTCCGGCAACACCTGCTTGAGCCGGCTGGGCGCGAGCGCGCCCGCCGAGTCGAGGATCGGATAGGCGATCGAGCAGATGTGCGAGTTGATCCGCTTCAAGTCGCTGATCAGGTCCAGGTGCAGTGAGCTCGTCTCGATGCTCTGCGCCGTGTTCTCCGTCAGCCGCGTGAGGTGCGTGCCCGCGTAGGCGCGCTCGAGGTCGCGGAAGCGCGCCTTTTCCTCCAGCAGCTTCTGCGCGTCGCGCACCGAGTTGTTGAGGAACACGCTCATGCCCAGGCGCAGGTTGTCGACCAGCCGGGCGTGCAGCTCGCAGATTTCCGCCATGCCGGCATCCGAGAAGTTGCGGCCCTTGCGGATCTTCTTGTCCTCGATGTCCAGCAGGATGCGCTCGACGATGTCGCCGATCTGCTCCATGTTGATCGTGAAGCTGATGATGTCCGTCCAGCGGCGGCTTTCCTCCTCGCCCAGCGCCTCGCGCGAGATCTTGGTCAGGTAGTACTTGATCGCGGAGTACAGCTGGTCGACAGTGTCGTCCATCTTGCGCAGTTCCTCGGCCAGGCGCAGGTCGTTGTCCTTGATCACGCGCAGCATCCCGAGCAGCATCGTCTCGACCACGTCGGCCTGGTGCAGCGCCTCGCGCGCGGCGTTCGAAATGGCCAGCGAGGGCGTGGCCAGCGCCGAGGGATCCAGGTGGTGCGGCCGCCCGGCGACCATGCTGCGGTCCGGCTTGGGCAGCCACTGCTCGACCCAGCGCGCCACGTACTGCGTGAAGCCGATGAACAGGATGGCGATCAGGATGTTGAAGGCCAGGTGGTACAGCACCACGGCCGTCGCGTGGTCCGGCACGTAGGGCCGCAGGTACTTCACCCAGTAGCTCACGAAGGGCGCGGCCAGCACCACCCCGAAGCACTTGAACACGAGGTTGCCGATCGGGACCTGCCGCACCGGCACCGCCGATTTCGCCGTGGCCAGCACGCCCAGCAGGCCGCTGCCCAGGTTGGCGCCGATCGTCAGGCCCAGCGCCACGTCCAGCGGGATGCCGCCGGAGGCCGCCAGCGTGGCGGTGAGCAGCACGATCGCGAGGCTGGAATAGGCCACCACCGCCATCACCGCGCCGACGGTGATCTCCAGCAGGATGTCGCTGTACAGGGACTCCAGCAGCGCCTTCACGGCGGGCGACCGGACCATGATCGCCGTCGATTCCGAGACGAGCCGCAGCGCCAGCAGCATGAGGCCCAGGCCGATCAGCACCCGGCCGAAGCGGCCCAGCGGCGTGGACTGCCGCGTGATGAACAGCACCACGCCGACGAAGATGAACAGCGGCGACAGCCAGGACAGGTCGAACGAGAAGACGACCGCCATCAGGCTGCTGCCCACGTCCGCACCCAGCATCATCGCGAGCGCGGTCGACAGCGGCACCAGCCCCTGGCCGACGAAGGCGGAAACGATCAGCGCCGTGGCAGTGCTGGACTGCACCAGCGCGGTGACGCCGAGGCCGGCCATGCCGGCGGCGGGGCGGGTGGTGATGCTGCGCGCGAGGACCTGGCGCAGGTTGGCCCCGAAAACCCGCAGGATGCCGGTCCGAACGAGATACGTGCCCCAGACCAGCAGCGCGACGGCCGCCAGCAGGTTCAGCAAATGCTTCATGTTTGCAGGAAATGATACGCCGCGGCAGGTCCTGTCGGGTTCAGGACGAATCCTGTCAACCGCTTGGACGTCGTGGGGGAGGGGGGCGTTCTCATGGCTGTGTCAAGCAAGCCACGGGCCCGGTGCTTCCTCCCCCGCGAGGCACTACCTGCTGCGCCGTACCCGCAACAATTCGTCGAGGATCAGGCCCGCGGCCCCGATGGTGATCGCGGTGTCGGCGACGTTGAACGCCGGGAAGTACCAGCGGCCCTGCCAGTGGAACTGCAGGAAGTCGACGACGTAGCCATGCAGCAGGCGGTCGATCACGTTGCCGATCGCGCCGCCGAGGATGCACGCCAGCGCGAAGCAGAACAGCTTCTGGCCCGCATGCTTTTTCAGCAGGTACAGGATGAACAGCGTGGCCACCACGCCGATGGCCGTGAACAGCCAGCGCTGCCAGCCGGAGGCGGCCGCCAGGAACGAGAAGGCCGCGCCGGTGTTGTGCGCCCGCACGATGTTGAAGAAGGACGTGATCGTCGTCGAATCGCCGAGCTTGTAGTAGCCGAGGATCAGGATCTTGGTGAACTGGTCGACGATCAGGATGATCAGCGCCAGCGCGATCCAGGGCAGCAGGCTCCCGCCGGAGCTGCCGCCGCGGATCGTCAGGGTGGTGCCGCGCGCGGCCATCAGGCGTGCGCCCGGGCTTCGCCGGCTCCGAACAGGTTGCTCACGCAGCGGCCGCAGAGCGCGGGATGCTCGGGATCGCTGCCGACGTCGGCGCGCCAGTGCCAGCAGCGGTCGCACTTGGCGTCCGTGCTGGGCAGCGCCTGCACGGCCAGCGCCTCACCGCGTTCGAGCCGCACCGCCGAAGCGATGAACACGAACTTGAGGTCGTCGCCCAGGCCTGCCAGCAGCGCGTGGTCGTCGGCGCCCGCCGTGATCACGAGGTTCGCCTGCAGCGAGGAGCCGACCTGGCCCTCGGTGCGCAGCGCCTCGATCTGCTTGTTGGCGAGGTCGCGGATCGCGCGGATGCGCTCCCACTTCGCCAGCAGTTCCGTGTCGGGGCTGCCGATCTCGGCGTATTCCTCCAGGAAGATCGACTCCGAGCTGCCGAACACCTTCCAGGCCTCCTCCGCGGTGAAGCTGAGGAAGGGCGCCATCCAGCGCAGCATCGCATGCGTGATGTTCCACAGCGCCGTCTGCGCGCTGCGGCGGGCCAGCGACTTCGGCGCGGTGGTGTAGAGGCGGTCCTTCAGCACGTCGAGGTAGAAGGCGCCCAGGTCTTCCGAGCAGTACACCTGCAGCTTGGCGACCACCGGGTGGAATTCGTAGACCTCGAAGTGCGCCAGCACCTCGGCCTGGAACTGCGCGGCGCGCGCCAGCGCGTAGCGGTCGATCTCCAGCATCTCGGCGCGCGGCACGGCGTCCTTCGCCGGGTCGAAGTCGCTCACGTTGGCGAGCAGGAAGCGCAGCGTGTTGCGGATGCGGCGATACGCATCGACCACGCGGGCGAGGATCCTGTCGTCGCCGGCGATGTCGCCCGAATAGTCCGAGGCGGCGACCCACAGGCGGATGATTTCCGCGCCGAGCTTGCTGCTGACCTGCTGCGGCTCGATGCCGTTGCCCAGCGACTTGCTCATCTTGCGGCCCTGGCTGTCCACCGTGAAGCCGTGCGTGAGCAGGCCGCGGTAGGGCGCGCGGCCATACATCGCGCAGGCGGTGAGCAGGGACGAATGGAACCAGCCGCGGTGCTGGTCGTGGCCCTCGAGATAGAGGTCGGCCTCCGGGCCGTTCTCGTGCGCGGCACCCGCGTGCGAGCCCTTGAGCACGGTGGTGTGCGTGGTGCCGGAGTCGAACCACACCTCCAGGATGTCGGTGCTCTTGGTGTAGTGCGGCGCGTCCGCGGCAGCGCCCACCTTGGCGAGGATCTCCTCGGTGGAGGCCTTGCTCCAGGCCTCGATGCCGCCGGCCTCGACCATCGCCGCGGCGACGTCGAGGATCTCCATGGTCTTCGGGTGCAGCTCGCCCGAATCCCGGTGCAGGAAGAAGGGCAGGGGCACGCCCCAGCTGCGCTGGCGGCTGATGCACCAGTCGGGCCGGCCGGCGATCATGTCGCGCAGGCGGGCCTTGCCGTTCTCCGGATAGAAGCTGGTGTCCTCGATGGCCTTCAGCGCCATGTTGCGCAGCGTGTCGGGGGCCTTGTCCCTGGTGAACACGCCCACGCCTTCGTCCATGCGGATGAACCACTGGGCGGCGGCGCGGTAGATCACCGGCGTCTTGTGGCGCCAGCAGTGCGGATAGCTGTGGACGATGTTCTCGGTGGTGAACAGGCGCCCGGCCGCATCCAGCGTGGCGAGGATGTGCGGCACGGACTTCCAGATGTTCTCGCCGCCGAACAGGGGGAAGTCGGCCGCGTAGGAGCCGTTGCCCTGCACCGGGTTGAGGATCTCGTCGTACTTCATGCCGTGCGCGACGCAGGAGTTGAAGTCGTCGAGGCCGTAGGCCGGCGAGGAGTGCACGATGCCGGTGCCGTCTTCGGCCGTGGCGTAGTCGGCCAGGTACACGGGCGACAGGCGCCGGTAGCCGGCGTCGACGTCGTACAGCGGATGGCGGAATTCCAGGCCGCCGAGGTTCTTGCCCTCGGTGGTGGCCAGCACCTTGCCTTCGAGCTTGTAGCGCGCGAGCGCCTTCTCGACCAGCACCTCGGCCAGGATCAGCTTGCCGCGCGGCGTGTCGACCAGCGCATAGACGATCTCGGGATTGAGGTTCAGCGCCTGGTTGGCCGGGATGGTCCAGGCGGTGGTGGTCCAGATGACGGCGAAGATGTCGTCGGCGCCGGGAGCGCCCCCACCCCCGCCCTCCCCCGGAGGGGGAGGGAGTTCTTCTTTGCTCCCTCCCCCTTTGGGGGAGGGTTGGGGAGGGGGCGTGATCCCGAACGCTGCATAAACCTTGGCCGGCGCATCCGCCCTGAACCCCACATCGAGCGTCTGCGACTTCTTGTCCGCGTACTCGATCTCGAACTCCGCCAGCGAGGAGCCACAATCGAAGCACCAGTACACGGGCTTCAAGCCGCGGTACACGAAGCCGCGCTCGATCACGCGCTTGAAGGCGCGGATCTCGTTGGCCTCGGTCGCGAAGTCCATCGTGCGGTACGGGTTGTCCCAGTCGCCCAGCACGCCCAGTCGCTTGAAGTCCGTGCGCTGGATGTCGATCTGCTCGGTGGCGAAGGCGCGGCTCTTCGCCTGCATCTCGTCGCGGGGCAGGTTGCGGCCGAACTTCTTCTCGATGGCGTTCTCGATCGGCAGGCCGTGGCAGTCCCAGCCCGGGATGTAGGCCGCATCCAGCCCCTTGAGCTGGCGCGACTTGACGATCATGTCCTTCAAGATCTTGTTGACGGCGTGGCCCATGTGGATCTGGCCGTTGGCATAGGGCGGGCCGTCGTGCAGGATGAACTTCTGCCGGCCGCAGCGCGCCTCGCGCAGGCGCTTGTACAGGCCCTCGTCCTCCCACTGCTTCACCCAGCCCGGCTCGCGCTTGGGCAGGTCGCCGCGCATCGGGAACGGCGTATCGGGCAGGTTGAGGGTGGCGCGGTAATCGGTCTTGTCGGTCATGGGAAGCCTCTGCGAACTTGTCACGCCGGGGTGGACCCGGCAGCCACGCGGGCGGGGGCCGGCGTGGGGTGGATGCGGCCCGGGGCCGCGGTGACAAGGCCGCTAAATTCGGTCGCGCGTGGTCTGCCGGCGGGTTTCGGCGTGCGTGGAAGCGAAGAACGCGCGCGCGCCCTCGACGTCGCGCGCGATGCCCGCCTTCAGGGCATCGAGGCCGTCGTAGCGCAGCTCGTCGTGCAGTTTGTGCAACAGTTCCACCCGGATGATTTTACCGTAGGCCCCTTCCTCGCCCAGCCGCGCGGGCCAGTCCCAGCAATGGGTCTCCAGCAGCACCCGCCCGCCATTGACGTCGCGCGGGTCCAGCGAGGGCCGGATGCCCAGGTTCGCCACGCCTTCCAGGGGCTGGTCGTCCAGGCCGTGGACCGTCACCGCGAAGATCCCGCTGGCGGCGGGCTTCCAGTGGGAAAAGCGCAGGTTGAGCGTCTTGAAGCCGAGTTCGCGACCGAGCTTGCGCCCGTGCACCACGTGGCCGCTGATGCTGTACGGCCGCCCGAGCAGGGCCGCCGTGCCCGCCATGTCGCCACGCGCCAGCGCCTCGCGCACGGCGGAGCTCGACACGCGCAGGCCGTGCACTTCGTAGCTGTTCATGCGGGCGACGTCGAAGCCCTGGCGGCTGCCCGCCGAATCCAGCATCGCGTAGTCGCCGGCCCGCTTCACGCCGAAGCGGAAGTCGTCGCCGACCAGCACGTACTTCGCCCCGAGGCCGCGCACCAGCACCTGGTCGATGAAGGCTTCGGGCTGCTGGCTCGACAGGCGCTGGTCGAATTTGAGGATCACGCACTGGTCCACCCCGCACTTGCGCAGTTCGCCCAGCTTGTCGCGCAGGGTGGCCACCCGCGCCGGGGCGAGCTCCGGCTTGCGGTGCAGGGCGGCGAAATAGTCGCGCGGGTGCGGCTCGAAGGTCAGCACGCAGCTGGGCACCCCGCGGTGGCGCGCCTCGTTGTTCAGCAGCGCCAGCATGGCCTGGTGGCCCCGGTGGACCCCATCGAAGTTACCGATCGTCACCGCACAGGCGCGGGCGATCTGGGGGTGGTGGAAGCCGCGCAGGATCTGCATGGAGCTGATATGTTTTTGATAGCAGACGGGCGCCGTTGGCCGGCGCCAACGCACGCATGGCCTGCCACAGGCGGATCACGAAAACACGGTATATTGTGTCTCACGCTGCCTCCGGGCGCTGGCGCCCGGCGACGGTGACGTCCGTGCTGAATGGAGGCCCCGTCTTGAAGGTCTTGAAGCTGTCCGCCCAGGGACTGCCCCAGTCGTGGATTTCGCTGGAGCAAGCCGTCCTGCACTATGCCGCCGACCAGGTCCGGTGGGAAGCAGGGGCGGACGTCGCCGTGTTCCGCGGCGGCATCAACGCCATGAGCGGGCTGCAGTCGCTCATCACGGTCAACAGCATCATCGGCACCAAGGGCGTGCCGAACATCAACCCCTTCGAGCTCAAGCCGGGGCTCACCAACGGCAAGCTGTTCGCCCGCGACCGCAACATCTGCGCCTATTGCGGCGGGCTGTTCCACGAGGAAGAGCTCACGCGCGAGCACGTCATTCCCTTCGCCCAGAACGGCAAGGACCACTGGATGAACGTGGTGACGGCCTGCCGCGCGTGCAACCACCGCAAGGGCAGCCGCACGCCGGAGCAGGCCAACATGGCGCTGCTGTACGCGCCCTACATCCCGAGCCTGTGGGAGGACTTCATCCTGCGCAACCGCCGCATCCTGGCGGACCAGATGGAGTTCCTGATGGCGCACCTGCCGAAGAACTCGCGGCTGCACGCGTAGCGTGCTGGCTGTCTTGCAGGCTGGCGGTGACGCGCGATAGCGCCGGAACGCCGGCGCTCCGCGCATCGCTGGGGTTTCGCTGCGCTCCACCACCAGCCTACGCCTAGTTATCTCAGTACGTCAGCTCGATCACCGCCACCTCGTTGTTCGCCACCGGCCAGCTGCGGCCGGCGATCTTCTCGCCGTTGAATTCCGCCAGCACGGGCCGCCCGACGTCCAGCAGCTGGATGCGCGAAGTGGCGACGCCCGCGCCCGGCTGCACGCCGGGGGGCGGGCTGCGGCGGTCGAAGATCATCTTGTCGCGCTCCGGGTCGAAGTAGCCGCGCGGCCGCGAAAGGGTCACGATCGCAATGGCATTGCGTTCGAAGAGGGCGATCCGGTCCGGCCGCAGGTGCACGATGGTGCTGGAACGCGGGAAGGGGCCGCGGTAGATGTGGGTCGTGGCGTAGCCCGGCGCGGTGATGACGAACTCGTAGGGCGTGGCGGGCTGCGCGTGCAAGGGGCCCCAGGCGCCATCGGCGCCTATCGTCTGCGTCAGCACCGCCGGCCCGCGGCGCTCGCCGGTGGCCGCATCCGTGGCGTACACCTCCAGCTTCGCGCCCGGCAACGGCAGGTTGTTGGCGAAGTTGCCGCTGGCCGGCTCGGTGGAGGAAAGCCCGGTGCCCACCACCTTGCCACCGAGCATGACGTGATCCTCGGGCACGACCTGCAATGTGGCCGGCTCCCTGCCCGTGATGAAGCGATGCATCGCCTCGAAGGCGGCGGCGGAGAACGCGGTCTCGCGATGGTCCACCCGCGGCAGCACGACGTTCGTGGCGCCCTTGAGCGCCGGGCCTTCGTAGGTGACGCCGGTGGCCAGCTTCGGGTCGCCGATCCAGGTGCCCAGGGGCTGCGCGTACTTGTCGTTGCGGTCGGAGCGGATCGTGAGCCACTTCACGGGGCCGGTGACCTCGTCGCCCTGCGCGTTCTTGGGCGCGTTGAGCGCCTGCAGGAAGGCGCCGTTGCCGGCGAATTCGCTGCCCGGCGAGCGCCCGGGCACGTTCCACACGCCGTGGTTCGGCACCCCGCCCAGGATCGCATGGCTCACCCTGGCGGCGCCGCCGCCGTTCTGGATGTAGTTGCGCACCGCATAGCCGCCGCGCGAGCTGGCCACCAGCACCACCTGCGAGGCGCCCGTGGCCTTCAGGGCCTTCTCCACCTCGTCGCGCAGGAACTCCATGTGCTGCGTCGTGGACGAGCGGCCGGGCTGCTCGACGCGGTCGTCCTCGCGGGCCAGCGGATAGGGTTGGTCGGGGGCGAACAGGCGATCGCGCGGCCAGCCGTTGGACTCGAAGCGCCACAGCGTGGTCTGCCAGATGGAGGCGGAATCCCCGTTGCCGTGGACGAACACGATCGGCGGGAATTCCGACGATCGCGAAGGGCCGGATGCGCAGGCGCTGAGAATCAGCGCGCCCGGCAACGCGATGAATTCGCGGCGAGTGGTCATGGTTCCTTGCTCCTGCAAGTGGTGAAAACAAAAGAAAACGCCCGCGGGCCGCGGGCGTTCCGTCCGAACAACAAACGCCGTCAGGCGAACACGCCGGCGGTGTCCTGCATTCTTGCCGAGACCTCGCCGAGGTGGTGCAGGGTATCCCCGAATTCGAGTTCGAGCTGCGTCAGCTTCTTGAAGTAATGGCTGCCGGCGTATTCGTCGGTCACCCCGATGCCGCCATGCAGCTGCACCGAGTTCTGGCCCACGAAGCGCATCGCCACCCCGAGCTGGTACTTCGCACGGGCCATCGCGCGCCGGCGCTCCTCCGGCGGCGCATTGAGCTTCAGGGAGGCGTAATAACTCATGGACCGCGCCAGCTCCTGCTGCATCTTCATGTCCGCCATGCGATGCCGCAGGGCCTGGAAGGTGGCGAGCGTGACGCCGAACTGCTTGCGCGTGTTGAGGTATTCGGCCGTGAGCTGCATCGTCCTGTCGATCGCGCCGACGGCTTCGGCGCAGGTGCAGGCGATGCCGATGTCCACCGCGTGCTCCAGCACCGGCAGGCCGTCCTCGCTGACCAGCGTGGCGGCGGCATCGCGCAGCGTCACTTCGGCCGCGCGGGCGCCTTCCAGCGTCGGATAGCCGCGGGTGCCCACGCCCTGCGCCTGCCGCTCGACGAGGAAGAGGGCGATCTTGCCGTTGGCCCTGGCCGGCACCAGGAAGGCATCGGGCTGGTCGCCCGCGGGCACGACGCTCTTCTCGCCGGAGACCTTCCAGCCGCCGCCGGCCTGCGTGGCCTGGGCCTCGCAGGCATCGAGCCGGTAGCGCGCCTTGCGCTCCTGGTGCGCCAGCACCACCAGCGCCTCGCCGGAGGCGATCTTCGGCAGCCACGCCGAACGCACGGCCTGCGGTGCGTAGGCACCGAGCACGCCGCCCGCGACCAAGGCGTGCTTCAGGGGCTCCAGCACGATGCCGCGCCCGAGTTCCTCCAGCACCACCATCGCCTCCACGGGGCCCATCCCCATGCCGCCCTGGTCCTCGGGCACGTACAGGCCCGCGAGGCCCAGCTCCGCGAGTTCGCCGTAGGCCGCGCGGTCGAAGCCGCCCGCTTTCGTGATGGCGCGCCGGCGCTCGAAGGTGTAGCTGCGGTCCACCCACTTGCGCACGGCGTCGCGCAGCTGTTCCTGGTCGTCGGAAAAATTGAAGTCCATGTCCTGCTCCCCTCAGCCCAGAACGGTCTGGGCGACGATGTTGCGCTGGACCTCGTTCGATCCGCCGTAGATCGTCGTCTTGCGCATGTTGAGATACGTGGCGGCCAGGGGCGCGAGGGTGGCGGCGCCCACGAATTCGCCCTGGTAGCCGGCTTCCATCGCCTCCAGCACGAAGGGGATGGCGTAGGGGCCGGCCGCCAGCATCATCAGCTCCGAGTAGCGCTGCTGGATCTCGCTGCCCTTGATCTTCAGCAGGCCGGCGATGTCCAGCGGGTTCTTGCCGGACTTCTCGGCGGAGAGCACGCGCAGCACCAGCATCTCCAGCGCCACCACGTCCACTTCGAGCTTGGCGATCTCGTCGCGAAAGCGCGTGTCCGTGTACACGCCTTCGCTGCGCGCGATGCGCTTGAGCCGCTCCAGCTCGCGCTTGGCGCGGTTCACGTCGGCGATGTTGGTGCGCTCGTGCGACAGCAGGTGCTTGGCGTAGGTCCAGCCCTTGTTCTCTTCTCCGATCAGGTTCTCGGCCGGCACTTCGACGTTGTCGAAGAACACCTCGTTCACCTCGGGGCTGCCATCGAGCATGACGATCGGCCGCACCGTGACGCCGGGCGACTTCATGTCGACCAGCAGGAAGGAGATGCCGGTCTGCGGCTTGCCTTCGGTGGACGTGCGCACCAGGCAGAAGATCCAGTCGCCGTGCTGCGCCAGCGTGGTCCAGGTCTTCTGGCCGTTGACGATGTACTTGTCGCCGCGGCGCTCGGCCCTGCACTTGAGCGATGCCAGGTCGGAGCCGGAGCCCGGCTCGCTGTAGCCCTGGCTCCACCAGACCTCGCCGCTGGCGATGCCGGGCAGGAAGCGCTTCTGCTGCTCGGGCGAGCCGAAGGCCATGATCACGGGCGCCACCATCACGGGCCCGAAAGGCACGATGCGGGGCGCGCCGGCCAGGGCCGCTTCCTCCTCGAACAGGTGCTTCTGCACCGCCGTCCAGCCGGGGCCGCCGAACTGCTTGGGCCAGCCGTAGCCCAGCCAGCCCTTCTTGCCCAGGATGCGGGCCCAGCGCTGCATGTCGTCACGCGTCAGGTGCAGGGCGTTGTGCACCTTGTGCGCGATCTCCGGCGGGAGGTTCTCGCGCACCCAGGCGCGGACTTCCTCGCGGAACTGCTGTTCTTCGGGGGTGAAGGCTAGATCCATGGGCTGTCTCCGGAGCAATCGGTTATTCAAGCACGGTCGTTCGTTTTCTGCTGTCCAGGCGGTGACAAACCGAGCTGGGTGGCCAGGTCGGTGACGATCTCGCGCAGCTGCGCCACCTCCTCCTCCAGCAGGGCGAGGCGGGCCGCCAGGGCGCCGTCGCCGGCCGCGCGGGCCTCGGCGCTGGCCGCTGCCGCAGCCACGTCCACCGGCCCGCACAGCAGGTGCGCCCAGCGCGCCTCGCGGGCGCCCGTGGCGCGCGGCAACTGCACCACCAGCGCTCCGCCCTTGGCCTCGGAGCGGTCGCGCAGCTCCTCGAGGAAGGCCTCGACCGAGGAGATGTCGGCGAAGCGGTACCAGCGCTCGCTGTGGATGCGCAGTTCGCCCGCGGTCTGCGGGCCGCGCAGCATCAGCAGGCCCAGCAGCACCGCCGACTGTTCCGGCACCACCATGGCCCGCTGGAAGTTGTGCTCCCAGCGCATCACGCGCGAGCCGCTGGTGGCGAAGGCCAGCGACCGGCGCTTGAGGCCGTCCAGCGCCTCTTGCACCTGCGCCTCGCTGAGGTTGGAGACGGGATCGCGCGCGCTCTTCTGGTTGCAGCCGGCCACCAGCGCGTTGAGCGTCATCGGGTAGCTGTCCGGCACCGTGCGTGCCTTTTCCATCAGGGTGCCGAGGACGCGCGCCTCGGCCAGGGTTAACGGTTCCATGGGCTTGGGATAATCCGCCGCAGCATGAAGAACATCGTGATCCTCATTTCGGGCGGGGGCTCGAACATGGCCGCCATTGTGCGCGCGGCGCAGCGCGACAACTGGCGCAAGACCCATGGGGCGGAGGTGAAGGCCGTGATCAGCAACCGCCCCGACGCCGGCGGGCTGGCCTTCGCGCGCGAGCAGGGGCTGGCCGCCGAAGTGGTGGACCACAAGCTGTTCCCCTCGCGCGAGGCGTTCGACGAAGCGCTGGCGGCCGCCATCGACCGGCATGCGCCGGCCCTGGTGGTGCTGGCCGGCTTCATGCGCATCCTGACGCCGGCGTTCGTGGAGCGTTACCGCGCTCGCCTGCTGAACATCCACCCCTCGCTGCTGCCCGCCTTTCCCGGCCTGCACACGCACCAGCGCGCGCTGGACGCCGGCTGCCGCTTCGCCGGCGCCACCGTGCACCAGGTCACCGCGGAACTGGATTACGGCCCGATCCTGGAGCAGGCCGTCGTTCCGATCCTGCCGGACGACACCGCGGCGACGCTGGCCGCGCGCGTCCTGACGCAGGAACACTTGATCTATCCGAAAGCGGTCGCGCACTTCCTGCGGCAAGCTGCGTAAGCGGCAGAGGAGGCGCCCCGGTGCAACACGCGGACTTCGTCCACCTGGTGCGGATGTCGGAACACGCGAGCGCGCAGGACGCCGCGGCGTACCGTCGCGGCCTCGCGGCATTCGCCGGCCTGGGCTACGCCTGGGTGCTGGGCTGCTTCGTGCTCGCCGGCGGCCTGCTGGGGCTGATCGCGCATTCCGCGCTGCAAGGGCATTTCCGTGCCGTGTATGCGGTGCCCCTCGTGGCCGCCGCCGGCCTGCTCTGGAGCTGTGCGCGCGCCCTGTGGTTCCACCTCGCCGCGCCGGCAGGCATCCGCCTGCGGCCGCAGGACGCGCCCGCCCTGTTCGAGGCGCTGGAGCGCATCCGCCGCAAGGTGAAGGGGCCGCCCATCCACGAGGTGATGCTGACCGGCGAGCTCAATGCCAGCATCGCGCAGCGCCCGCGCTGGGGCGTGTTCGGCGGCGCCCGCAACCACCTCGCGATCGGGCTGCCCCTGCTGATGGCCCTGGACCGGCAACGCCTGCTGGCCGTGCTCGCGCACGAATACGGCCACCTGCGGCGCGACCACGGCCGCTTCGGCGCCTGGATCTACCGCACGCGGGCCAGCTGGAGCCGCCTGTACGAGAGCATGGAAGGCGAGAGCGGCCCGGTCGCGGCACTGACCCACGGCTTCCTGGCCTGGTACTTCCCGCGCTTCGTTGCCCGCACCTTCGCGCTGGCCCGGCAGGACGAATACGAAGCCGACCGCATCGCGGCCCGGCTCGTCGGCAGCGAGGTCGCCGCAGCGGCCCTGACGGAGATCGCCCTGAAGGCCGACTGGCTGCAGCAGCACTTCTGGCCCAGCCACTGGGCGCAGGCAGTGGACCAGGAGCTGCCGGTGGGGCCCTATGCCCGCATGCGCAAGCTGCTGGCGCTGCCGCTGCCGGACGCCTTCGCGCGCCGAAGCCTGCGCCAGGCGCTGCGCCGCCTCAGCGGCTTCGACGACACGCATCCCGTGCTGCGCGACCGGCTCGACGGCCTGGGCGTGGCGCCGAAGCTGCCCGCCTGGTCCGGGCGTGCCGCGCTGGAACTGCTCGGACGCAAGGCGCACCGGTGGATCGCGCACTTCGACCACCAGTGGCGCGGCGAGAACGCCATCGCCTGGAAGCAGTACCACGCGGCGCTGGCGCGCATCCGCGGCCGCATCGAACACCTGCGCGGGCGCGGCGAGAAGAACGCGGACGAATGGACCGAACTCGGCGACCTCGAACGGCGCCTGCAGGTGGATGCACCGGCGCGCCCGTACTACGACCGCGCCCTGGCGCTGGCGCCGCACCACGGCCAGGCCTTGCAGGGGCTGTACGCCTGCCTGCCGGCGGAGCACGTGCAGCAGCGCATGGCCTGCCTGGAACGCCTGCACGAAGCCAGTCCGCAGCATCGCTGGTGGGCCGCGCAGACGGCGATCGCAGCGCTCGAAGAGGATCCGGCGCACGACGGCGAGGCCCTGGCCTGGTGGCGCGCCCGGCTGCAGCACGCCGAGGCGGCCGAGGCGCGCGCCTGGTCGGAACTCACCCAGCAACCCGTGCTGGCGCGCACCTCCCCGTCCGACCTGAACGAGTTCGAACGCTGGGAGCTGGAGTCGGAACTGGCGCGCTGGCCGGACGTGCGCTGCGCCTGGCTGCTGCGCAAGGAGGTCCGCGAGTTCCCGGCGCGGCGCTGCTACCTGCTGGTCGTCGACGTGCCGCGGCTCGATGCGCAGCAGGCGATCGCGCTGTGCGCCGCATTGGAGCCGGGCCTGTGGCTGCCCGGCCCGGTGCTGCTGCTGTGGAGCGGGCAGTCGCCGGAACTGGGAGAGGTCCGCGGGAAAGGCCGCCCGCTGTACGACGCCCGCGTCGCGGTGTGAGCCCGGCGACAATCGGGGCATGCACCCCAAAGCCTTGCTCGATGCGTGTGCCGAGCTGGTCCGCGAAGTCCTCCGATTCGACCATCCCGCCGACGCCGTGGTGTCGCGCTACTTCCGCGAACACCGTTCGCTCGGCCCGCGCGAGCGCGCCACGCTGGCCGAGACCGCCTATGCCGTGGTGCGGCGCAAGCTGCTGTTCGAGCATTTCGCCGGCTCGGGCAGCGGCCCGCGCGAACGGCGGCTGGCGATCCTCGGGTTTGCCGGCGACCGCGATTTCCTCAAGAGCGCGCTGAACGACCAGGAGAAGCACTGGGTCGACCAGTGCGACGCCGTCGACCGCGCCACGCTCTCCGAGCGGCACCGCCACAACCTGCCGGAGTGGCTGGTCGCGCCGCTGAAGGAGCAGCTGGGCGACGAGTTCTGGCCCCTGGTGGAAAGCCTGGACCAGTCGGCGCCGCTGGACGTGCGCGTCAACACGCTGGGCGACAAGCGCGAGGACGTGCGGCGGGAACTGGCGCTCGCCGGCATCCGCAGCGTGCCCACGCCGTATTCGCCGTGGGGCCTGCGCCTGGAAGGCAAGCCGCCCCTCACCAAGGTCGACGCCTTCGCCCGCGGCGCGATCGAGGTGCAGGACGAGGGTTCGCAGCTGCTGGCCCTGCTGACCGATGCGCGCCGGGGCCAGATGGTGGTGGATTTCTGCGCCGGCGCCGGCGGCAAGACGCTGGCGCTGGGGGCGACGATGCGCAACACGGGGCGGCTCTACGCCTTCGACGTGTCGGCGCACCGGCTGGAGAACTTGAAGCCGCGGCTCGCACGCAGCAAGCTGTCCAACGTGCATCCGGCCGCGATTGCGCACGAGCGCGACGAGCGCATCAAGCGGCTGGCCGGCAAGATCGACCGCGTGATCGTCGACGCGCCCTGTTCGGGCCTGGGCACGCTGCGGCGCAACCCGGACTTGAAATGGCGCCAATCGCCGGAAGCTGTGGTGGAACTGACGGCCAAGCAATCGGCCATCCTCGCCAGCGCGGCGCGGCTGTTGAAGCCCGGCGGGCGCATCGTGTACGCCACCTGCAGCCTGTTGCGGGCCGAGAACGAAGACATCGCGGCGGCCTTTACTGCCGCGCATCCCGGGTTTCGGCGACTATTGGTGCGGGAATTGCTCGAATCCGCCCGCGTGGATGACGCTGGCAAGCTCTGCGGGGAAGGGGGACAGGACCTCCGGCTCTGGCCGCAGCGCCACGCGACGGACGGCTTTTACGCTGCAGTCTGGGAAAAAGTCCAGTCCTGAAGTCAAAAGATGGGTCAACGGGGGGAACCCGAGGCCATAGAATCCGTCCTACACGTTCCTTTGCCCGCGGGGACTTCATGCGGGCTCCTTCCTGAGAAAGAGAAAAAGCATCCATGTTGCTTCCCGACTGGGCCGTCCTGAACGCGGCGATCGACTGGCTCGCCCACGGACTCTGGGACCTGTCCTGGTGGCAGATCGTGCTGTATACGTTGGCGACGACGCACATCACCATCGCGGCCGTCACCATCTTCCTGCACCGTGCGCAGGCGCACCGGGCCATGGACCTGCACGCCATCCCGTCGCACTTCTTCCGCTTCTGGCTGTGGCTGGGCACCGGCATGGTGACCAAGGAGTGGGTGGCCATCCACCGCAAGCACCACGCGAAGTGCGAGACGCCGGAAGACCCGCACAGCCCGCAGACGCGCGGCATCGACACCGTGTTCTGGCAGGGCGCCGAGCTCTATCGCGCCGAGGCGAAGAACCAGGAAACGATGGCCAAGTTCGGCCATGGCACGCCTGACGACTGGATCGAGCGCAACCTCTACACCCGCTACAGCTGGCAGGGCGTGGGCCTGATGCTGATCATCAACGTGGCGCTGTTCGGCTTCCTCGGCCTGGCTGTGTGGGCCGTGCAGATGGCGTGGATCCCGGTGTCCGCCGCCGGCATCATCAACGGCATCGGCCACTACTGGGGCTACCGCAACTTCGAGGCGCCGGACGCCAGCACCAACATCTCCCCCTGGGGGATCATGATCGGTGGCGAGGAGCTGCACAACAACCACCACACGTACCCGACTTCGGCCAAGTTCTCGGTCAAGCCCTACGAGTTCGACATCGGATGGCTCTACATCAGCCTGATGCAGAAGATCGGCTGGGCCACCGTCAAGAAGGTGCCGCCGAAGCTGCGCCTGGGTACGATCAAGCCCGTGGCCGACGAGAAGACGCTCGAGGCCGTGATCGCCAACCGCTACGAGGTGATGGCGCGCTATGGCCGCGAGATGCGCCGCGCCGCCAAGGCGGAGATCGCCGCGCTGCAGGCCAAGGGCCAGGACATCGGAGCGCTGAAGGCCGCCAAGCGCTGGCTGCACCGCGACGAAGAGCGCGTGCCGGCCGCGGCCAGGCCGCAACTGGCCCAGGTGCGGGCCGAGCACCCGGTGCTGGACAAGATGGCCAGCATGCGCGAGGAACTGCGCCAGATGTGGCTCAACACGAACCACTCGCGCGAGCAGCTCGCGGCGGACCTGCAGGCCTGGTGCCGCCGGGCCGAGGAAAGCGGGATCGAGGCGCTGCGCCAGTTCTCGCTGAAGCTGCGCGCCGCGCACGCCTGAGGCACCGAACTCCCGACGAAAGCCCCGCACCGCGGGGCTTTTTTCGTTCACGCCCGGTTCAGGCGTTGCGGACTACCCTGGGTCACGGTCGGCTCGCACACCGAAAGGGAAGCCGGCCGCTGGATGGAAGCCGCGTTGGGCGGTGGAATCAGGCCAAAGCGGAGTTTCCGCGCAGGAGTACCTCATGAAAAGACTGATCGTTTCGATGCTGGCGGTGGGCGCACTCGCGGCGGGCGGGGCCGCCTCCGCGCAGGACATCTTCGGCCTGGGCAACGTGCTGCCGCAGATCCTGGGCAACATCGGCCTGGGCAACGCCTATCCCGGCTTGCCCGGAAACATCTACACCCCTGGCAGCGGCCAGCCGGCCCCTGGCAGCGTCGTGCTCGATGCCAACGGCCGTCCGGTCGTGATCGCCGCGACGGGCGTGGCCGCGATGCCGGGTGGCACGGTGGTCGAGAGCGCCGATGGCGGGCAGGTGACGCTGGACGCGTCGGGCACGTACATCGACCGCTACGGCCGCCGGGTCCAGGTGGACATGACGGGCCGCCACACGCCGATCAGCGGCGTGGGGATCGCGGGCGTGGCGCAGTCGCGGCTGTTCGACCGGGACCGCGACGGGGTGCCGGACAGCTATGACCGCTATCCGAACGATCCGCGCTATCGCTGACGCATGAACGAAGGCCCCGCACCGCGGGGCCTTTCGTCGTGGCGGGTTCGCCTCAATCCATGAGGTTGGCGGGCACCTTGCCGCCGTTGTCCGCCATCTTCTTCATCACCTGCTTGTGCAGCCATGTGTTCATGGCCGCGGAGTCCTGCTTGTCGCCGGTGTAGCCCAGTTCGTCCGCCAGTTCGCGGCGTTCCTGCAGGGTGCTGTCCATGCCGACCAGCTTCATCAGGTCGACGATCGAGGTGCGCCAGTTCAGCTTCTGCGAATTCTTCGCCGCCAGGTCGTCGAGGACCTTCTCGATGTCGACGCGTTGCAGCGTGGCCGCGGCGGCGCCGCCGGCTTGCGTGCCGGTCGGCGCGCCCGCCTGCGCCTGGCTGGCCGAGGCACCTCCAGTCGTCGTTGGAGCGGCTTGCGTGGGGGCGGGCTGCTGCGCGTGCGCGCCGGGGAAGATGCGCGCGAAGATCTTGCCGAGGATGCTCATGGTTGTTCTCCAGAAGGGGACCATGCGCATCATCGGAGGCAAGGCGAGACCGGGCGTGTGGGAGAGGGACGCGTGGTGGCCGAACGGTCGCGCGCGGACGAAAGAAAGGTCTCGCTGATTTCCGGGGAGACAAGAGAATGGCGATCGATGGCTGCCACGGTTCGCCGGTTGCCTTCGACCCGGACCCGGGCGTGACCGTCCATCAGTGAGCGCGCCTCGAGCGCCGGCGACTGCGCCAACCGAAGCCACACCCTTCCGATCGACACGCTGCAGGACCAGTCCGTGTTTGTCCGGCTCAGCGACATCAAGGAGGAGGCGCAGGCGCGGCGCCAGCACGAGCAACGGTTCTCATCCGCGCCGGGGGACAGTCGCTGAGACGGACAGACACGGGCTGGTCCGGCCCGAGCGGCGCGACGTCCACCGAACACGGCCCCCGAGCGGCTGCCCGTCGCAGATCAATTGATCTCGACAACCTCAGCTTGGCAGTGGTGACTGGTCTCCCCGCAAATCGGCGAAGAACCAAGTAAAAAGCCCCGCATCGCGGGGCTTTCCGGATCCCCGCCTGGGTGGGGACGACCGTGATCACCGGGTGACCGGCATCACTTCAGTTTGGTTTCCTTGTACTCGACGTGCTTGCGCGCCTTCGGGTCGAACTTCATGATCGACATCTTCTCGGGCATCGTCTTCTTGTTCTTGCTGGTCGTGTAGAAGTGGCCGGTGCCCGCGGTGGACTCCAGCTTGATCTTTTCGCGTCCGCCTTTGCTGCTTGCCATGGTGCTGCTCCTTGAGGGACTTAAGCCTGGCCGCGCGCACGCATGTCGGCGAGCACGGCGTCGATGCCATTCTTGTCGATGAGGCGCAGCGCGGCGCTGGAAACGCGCAGGCGCACCCAGCGGTTCTCGCTCTCGACCCAGAAACGGCGGTATTGCAGGTTCGGCAGGAACCGGCGCTTGGTTCGGTTGTTGGCGTGGGAGACGTTGTTCCCCACCATCGGGCCCTTGCCCGTCACGTCGCAGACGCGTGCCATCAGCACTCTCCGATATCTTCGAAACGGCGGAACTTGCCGGCCGGCGCGCATGCGCGTCGACCTCGCTCTCGCCTCACCTCGCCAGAAGGGTGGCGGTAACCCGTGGCTGACGAGACCTTCCCAGGTCCGCAATCAGCCGAGCCGGCGATTATAGCCCAGGGCGCGAATCTAGTCCTGCTGCTCCAGGAACCGCTGCGCATCCAGCGCCGCCATGCACCCCGTCCCGGCGCTCGTGATCGCCTGGCGGTACACGTGGTCCTGCACGTCGCCTGCCGCGAACACGCCGGGCACGCTGGTCATGGTGGCGAAACCATTGAGCCCGCCCTTGGTGAGGATGTAGCCATCCTTCATCTCCAGCTGGCCCTGGAAGATCTCGGTGTTGGGCGAATGGCCGATCGCGATGAAGCAGCCCTGCAGCTTCAGGTCCTCCGTCGCGCCGGTCCGGGTGTCCTTCAGGCGCACGCCGGTGACGCCGCTCGCGTCGCCCAGCACCTCGTCGAGCGTCTGGAACAGCTTGAGCTCGATCTTTCCTTCCGCGACCTTCTGCATCACCTTGTCGACGAGGATGGGCTCGGCGCGGAACTTGTCGCGCCGGTGCACGAGGTAGACCTTGCTGGCGATGTTCGAGAGGTACAACGCCTCTTCCACCGCGGTGTTGCCGCCCCCGATGACGCAGGTGACCTGCCCGCGATAGAAGAAGCCGTCGCAGGTCGCGCAGGCGCTCACGCCCTTGCCCATGAAGGCCTGCTCCGAAGGCAGCCCCAGGTAGCGCGCCGACGCGCCGGTGGCGATGACCAGCGAGTCGCAGGTGTAGGTGCCGCTATCCCCCGAAAGGGTGAAGGGACGCCGGCTGAAATCGACCTTGTTGATGTGGTCGAACACGATCTCGGTCTTGAAGCGCTCGGCGTGTTCGAGGAAGCGCTGCATCAGCTCGGGGCCTTGCACGCCGTGCACGTCGGCCGGCCAGTTATCGACTTCGGTGGTCGTCATCAACTGGCCGCCTTGCGCGATGCCGGTGATCAGGACCGGGTTCAGGTTGGCACGGGCTGCATAGACGGCGGCGGTATAGCCGGCGGGGCCGGAACCGAGGATCAGGACTTTGGCGTGCTTGCTGTTGTTCATGATGGAAAAACCTGTGTGGCAAACGCCACAGGTCGGTGTACATTTCTGCCCGGTTGGAGAAGTATCACCGATGCACGCATGCGCAATGCTTGCGACTTCTCAATTACGAAGATTGTAAGAACCCATCACAGGCCACTTCGCCGGAGGGATTTGAAACATGTCGATGCTGTCCAACCTGGAACTGATTCGCCGGGTGCCGCTGTTCGCCCTGCTGACATCGTCCCAGGCGGAAGCCGTCGCCGATGCGGTGATCAAGCGCCGCTTCAAGCGCGGCGAGACCATCGTGGAACAGGGCGAGAAGACCAACACGCTGTTCATCATCCTCACCGGCCGGGTGCGCGTCGTCACCTCCGACAAGCGCGGCCGCGAGGTGATCCTGGCCACGCTGAACCCGGGTGACTACATCGGCGAGATGAGCCTGATCGACAACGAGCCGCACTCGGCCACCTGCCGCGCGGAGGTGCAGACCGACATGCTCACGCTGGGCCGGGCCGAGTTCGCCCGCTGCCTGCCCGAGAACAGCTCGATGTCGTACGCGATCATGAAGGGGCTGGTGCAGCGCCTGCGGCAGGCCGATCGCAAGATCGAATCGCTGGCGCTGATGGACGTGTACGGGCGCGTCGCGCGGGCACTGCTCGAATTCGCGCAACCCGATCGCGAAGGCCTCATGACCATCCGCGAACGCATCTCGCGCCAGGACATCGCCAAGATGGTCGGCGCCTCGCGGGAGATGGTCAGCCGGGTGATGAAGGACCTGGAAGACCGCGGCTTCATCGAGACCCGCGAAGACGGCTCGATGCTGGTCAAGGACCGCCTGACCACCCTCGGCTGACGGTACGGCGCAACATCCCCCCACCGCTCGCCCCTCGCGCGGGCGGATGTAAGTCCTCCCTGCGCTAAGCTCGCGCTTGCGCATGACGTACTCGCTGAACACCCTCACGGACGCGCCGGACGCGGCGTCCGCCCCGCGCCCGGGCCTGGCCCGCTTCGCCCACGAGAGCGCGCTGGTGCTCGGGGCCGCGGCCCTGGTGTTCTGGCTGCTCGCGATGGTGAGCCACTCGCCGGCCGACGCGGCCTTCTCCACCTCGGGCGACGGCAGCCCGCTGCACAACTGGGGTGGCCGGCTGGGCGCCTGGCTGGCCGATGGCAGCTACTTCGCGCTTGGCTACTCGGCGTGGTGGTGCGTGGCCGCCGGCGTGCGCGCCTGGCTCGCTTCGCTGGCGCGCTGGATGCGCTCGGAGGAGCCCGTGCCCGAGGCGCCGGGGCCGGTGTGGCTGCGCAGCCGCTGGATGTTCTGGGCGGGCCTCGCGCTGCTGCTGGCCGCCAGCGCGGGGCTGGAGTGGTCTCGCCTGTACCGCCTCGAGCCGCGCCTGCCGGACCACGCCGGCGGCGCGCTGGGTTACCTGGTGGGCCGCACCGGCGTGCAGTGGCTCGGATTCACGGGCTCGGGCCTGTTCTTCATCGCCCTGCTGGTGCTGGCGACGGCGGTGGTGTTCCGCTTCTCCTGGAGCCACGTGGCCGAACGCCTGGGCGCGGTCGTCGACGGCTTCATCGCCGCGCGGCGCGAAAAGCGCGAGATGGCCGAGGACCTGGCGCTGGGCCAGCGGGCGGCGCGCGAGCGCGAGGAAACGGTGCAGGAAGAGCGCATCGAGAGCGAGGAGCACCATCCGACGCCGGTGCTGATCGAGCCGGTGATCGTCGACGTGCCCAAGAGCGCGCGGGTGGCCAAGGAGCGCCAGAAACCGCTGTTCGCCGAGATGCCGGACAGCAAGCTGCCGCAGGTGGACCTGCTGGATACGGCCAGCGGCCGGCAGGAAACCGTCTCGCCCGAGACGCTGGAGATGACCTCGCGGCTGATCGAGAAGAAGCTCAAGGACTTCGGCGTCGAGGTGCGGGTGGTGCTGGCCTCGCCGGGCCCCGTGATCACGCGCTACGAGATCGAACCGGCCACCGGGGTGAAGGGCTCGCAGATCGTCGGCCTGGCCAAGGACCTGGCGCGCTCGCTGTCGCTGGTCTCCATCCGCGTGGTCGAGACCATCCCGGGCAAGAACTACATGGCGCTGGAACTGCCCAACGCCAAGCGGCAGTCGATCAAGCTGTCGGAGATCCTCGGCTCGCAGGCGTACAACGAGGCGAAGTCGCAGCTGTCGATGGGCCTGGGCAAGGACATCGTCGGCAACCCGGTCGTGGCGGACCTGGCGAAGATGCCCCACGTGCTGGTGGCCGGCACCACCGGCTCCGGCAAGTCGGTGGGCATCAACGCGATGATCCTGAGCCTGCTGTACAAGTCGGAGGCGCGCGACGTGCGCCTGCTGATGATCGACCCCAAGATGCTGGAGATGTCGATCTACGAGGGCATCCCGCACCTGCTGGCGCCCGTGGTCACCGACATGCGGCAGGCCGCCAACGGCCTCACATGGTGCGTGGCCGAGATGGAGCGGCGCTACCGCCTCCTGAGCAAGATGGGCGTGCGCAACCTCGCCGGCTACAACCACAAGATCGACGAGGCGAAGGCGAAGGGGGAACTGATCCCGAATCCCTTCAGCCTCACGCCCGAAAGCCCCGAGCCGCTCGACCGCCTGCCCCACATCGTGGTGGTGATCGACGAACTGGCCGACCTGATGATGGTGGTGGGCAAGAAGATCGAGGAGCTGATCGCCCGGCTGGCGCAGAAGGCGCGCGCCGCGGGCATCCACCTGATCCTGGCCACCCAGCGCCCCAGCGTCGACGTGATCACGGGCCTGATCAAGGCCAACATCCCGACGCGCATCGCCTTCCAGGTCTCCAGCAAGATCGACAGCCGCACCATCCTCGACCAGATGGGCGCGGAAGCGCTGCTGGGCATGGGCGACATGCTCTACATGGCCAGCGGCACCGGCCTGCCGGTGCGCGTGCACGGCGCCTTCGTGAGCGACGAGGAAGTGCACCGCGTCGTGCATTACCTCAAGGAGCAGGGCGGCGAGCCGAACTACATCGAGGGCGTGCTCGAGGGCGGCACGGTCGACGGCGAGGACGGCGCTGCGGGCGGCGTGGCCGGCGAAGGTGGCGGCGAGGGCGACCCGCTCTACGACCGCGCCGTGGAAGTGGTGCTGAAGAACCAGAAGGCGAGCATCTCGCTGGTGCAGCGGCACCTGGCCATCGGCTACAACAAGGCCGCGAACCTGCTGGAGGCCATGGAAAAGGCCGGGCTGGTGAGTCCGATGAACGCGCGGGGCCAGCGGGAGATCATGGTGCCGGGCCGCGAGTAGGCTTGGCGGTGACGCGCGAAGCGCCGGTCCGAGTGCTGAATGCAGCGCGTAGTCCGAGCGGCCCGCCTCGGCCACAGGGCCGGCGTAGGACAAGCGCCCCAACGCGCGCCGGCCGCCCGCCATTTTGCAGAGTTCACGACCGGTTAACGAACTTCCCCGCGGACGGGCTACCCAACGGAGAATTGCCTTGTCGGGAGAGATCCGCATGAAGAAACTGTTTGCCGCCTTTGCACTGAGCACGCTGGCCGCTGCCGCCGCCCACGCCGGGCCGATCGAAAGCCTCGAGAACTTCATCCGTACGGCCAAGAGCGGCCATGCGGACTTCACGCAGGTCATCACGGCGCCGTCGAAGAACGGCGAGGCCGCACGGACCAAGACCTCCACCGGGACCTTCGACTTCCAGCGGCCGAACCGCTTCCGCTTCGATTACCGCAAGCCGTTCGAGCAGACCATCGTGGCCGACGGCCAGACGCTGTGGCTGCATGACAAGGACCTGAACCAGGTCACGCAGCGCAAGCAGGCCAAGGTGCTGGGCGCCACGCCCGCGGCCCTGATCGCCGCGTCGCCGGACCTGGAGACGCTGAAGAAGGACTTCGACCTGCAGGCCCTGCCGGACAAGGACGGCCTGCAGTGGGTGCAGGCCACGCCGCGCGTCAAGGAAGGCCAGCTCGCGAACATGAAGGTGGGCTTCCGCGGCGAGCAGCTCGCCGCGCTCGACATCCTGGACAGCTTCGGCCAGCGCTCGCTGATCACGTTCAACGGGCTGCAGGTGAATGCGGGGGTGGGAGCGGATGCGTTCCGGTTCCAGCCGCCGAAGGGCGCGGACGTCGTGCAGGCTCCCTGAGCCCTTCCTCCCTCCCCTCCGGGGGAGGGCAGGGGTGGGGGCACTCCCCGCGCGTGATTCACCTCGGGAGCGCCCCCATCCCGACCTTCCCCCAAAGGGGGAAGGAGGAAAACCGGTCAGATCTCCCGCGCGATCTGGTCCAGCTGCTTGCGCTCGATGTACTCCTCCATCCGCGACAGCAGCCGCCACCACTCCGATCCGTCCTCGCGGTACAGCCTGATCGCCCCGGCGCGCACGAGGATCTTGCGCAGTTCGTCGTCGGCGAAGCCGCCCAGGTGGTTGCGCAGGGTCTCGAAGGAGCGGTCGGTGTACGCCTTGTGGCTGAGGAAGTGCCGCGCGGTCGTCTCCGCCATGAATTCGACCTTGTGCAGCTCCTGCTGGATGCGCAGCTGGTTGGCCAGTTGCTGGCGATTGAGCAGGTAGCTGATGCCTCCCCCCACCATGGCCCCGAGCAGGGCCGACAGCGTTGACCAGAGCGCGGCGTCCATGATCGCCGCACTATAAACTCGACCGCATGAGCAAGGCCACCCCCGCCCACGCGCCGCTCGCCGAGCGCCTGCGGCCCCAGGCGCTGGGCGAGGTGATCGGCCAGCAGCACCTGCTGGGGGCGGGCATGCCGCTGCGCATCGCCTTCGAATCCGGCCAGCCCCACAGCTGCATCCTGTGGGGGCCGCCCGGCACCGGCAAGACCACCATCGCGCGGCTGATGGCCGATGCGTTCGACGCCCAGTTCATCACCATCAGCGCGGTGCTGGGCGGCGTGAAGGACATCCGCGACGCGGTCGAACAGGCGCAGGTCGCGCAGGGCCATGGCCGCCGCACCATCGTGTTCGTCGACGAGGTGCACCGCTTCAACAAGAGCCAGCAGGACGCCTTCCTGCCGCACGTCGAATCGGGCCTGTTCACCTTCATCGGCGCGACCACCGAGAACCCGTCGTTCGAGGTGAACTCCGCGCTGCTGTCGCGCGCCGCCGTGTACGTGCTGCAGCCCCTGTCGGAGGAGGACCTGCAGCAGATCGTGCAGCGCGCGCAGGCGATCGGTGCCGTGCCCGCCATCGAGGCCAAGGCGCTCGAGCGGCTGGTCGCCTATGCCGACGGCGACGCGCGGCGCCTGCTGAACACGCTGGAGACGCTGGCCGTCGCAGCCACCAAGGAAAAGCGCGCCGAGGTCGGCGACGAATGGCTGCTCAAGGTGCTGGGCGAGCGCATGCGCCGCTACGACAAGGGCGGCGAGCAGTTCTACGACACCATCAGTGCGCTGCACAAGTCGGTGCGCGGCTCCGACCCCGATGCCACGCTGTACTGGTTCGTGCGCATGATCGACGGCGGCGTCGATCCGCGCTACGTGGCCCGCCGCATGATCCGCATGGCGATCGAGGACATCGGCCTGGCGGACCCGCGCGCGCTGCGGATCGCCCTGGACGCCTCGGAGGTCTACGAGCGCCTGGGCAGCCCCGAAGGCGAGCTCGCGCTGGCCGAGTGCCTGGTGTATCTCGCGATCGCGCCGAAGTCGAACGCCGTCTACGTGGGCTACAACGAGGCGCGCGCGCTGGTGCGCAAGGACGGCACCCGTCCGGTGCCCCTGCACCTTCGCAATGCGCCCACGCGCCTGATGAAGGACCTGGGCTACGGCAAGGAGTACCGTTACGCGCACGACGAGGAAGGCGGCTTCGCGGCCGGCGAGACCTATTTCCCCGAGGGCATGCAGCCGCCCCGGTTCTACCGGCCCGTCGAGCGCGGGCTGGAGATCCGGATCGCGGAAAAGCTGCGCGAATTGCGCTCGCTCAACGAAAGGAAAAGATAGAGGGTTAACCCCCTGCCGGGCAAAAGTTGGGCGTCAGGTGGCACCGTTACAATCGCCGCCGCATCAACCCGCCTGTGGATCCGCTTGGCGGGTTTTTTGCTGAATGCAAGCGCCTCACAAAGGTGTCGCCGGCGCCGGTCCGGCCAAGAAACGGAGAACCCCTCTATGGAGATCCTGCTGCAGCAGATCATCAACGGTCTGGTCCTGGGCAGCATGTACGCACTGGTGGCCCTGGGCTACACCATGGTGTACGGCATCATCAACCTGATCAACTTCGCGCACGGCGAGGTGCTGATGGTGGGCGCGCTCACCAGCTGGGCGATCATCACCAACGCGCAGGAAGCGATGCCGGGCATTCCCGGCTGGCTGCTGCTGCTGGTGGCGCTGATCATCTCCTGCGTGGTCGCGGCCGTGCTGAATTTCGCCATCGAGAAGATTGCCTACCGGCCGCTGCGCAACAGCCCGAAGCTCGCGCCCCTCATCACGGCCATCGGCATGTCGCTGCTGCTGCAGACGCTGGCGATGATCATCTTCAAGCCGAACTACAAGCCGTATCCGACGCTGCTGCCCCCCGTGCCGATCCAGGTGGCGGGCGCGGTGATCACGACGACGCAGATCGTGATCCTGGCGATGACCGCCATTTCGCTCGGGGTGCTGACGTACCTGGTGAACTACACCCGCCTCGGGCGCGCGATGCGCGCGACGGCGGAGAACCCCCGCGTGGCCGCCCTCATGGGCGTGAAGCCGGACATGGTGATTTCCGCCACCTTCATCATCGGGGCGGTGCTGGCCACCATCGCCGGCGTGATGTACGCCTCGAACTACGGCACGGTGTCGCACACCATGGGCTTCCTGCCGGGCCTGAAGGCCTTCACCGCGGCGGTGTTCGGCGGCATCGGCAACCTCGCGGGCGCGGTGGTCGGCGGCGTGCTGCTGGGGCTGATCGAGTCGATCGGCTCCGGCTACCTCGGGATGCTGACCGGCGGCGTGCTGGGCAGCCACTATTCGGACATCTTCGCCTTCATCGTGCTGATCGTGATCCTCACGCTGCGCCCCTCGGGCCTGCTGGGCGAGCGCGTGGCGGACCGGGCCTGAGGAGCAAAGCATGGCCATGTTCCAACGCACCAACAAGGCGGGCTGGGTGGTGGGCGGCATCGCCCTGCTCGTGCTGCCCCTCCTGCTGCAATACGCGGGCAACTTCTGGGTCCGCATCGCCGACAGCGCGCTGCTCTACGTGCTGCTCGCGCTGGGCCTCAACATCGTGGTGGGCTTCGCCGGCCTGCTGGACCTGGGCTTCGTCGCCTTCTTCGCGATCGGCGCCTACCTCTATGGCCTGCTGGCCTCGCCGCACCTGGCCGAGGCCTTTCCCTGGATCGCGCAGATGTGGCCGGAGGGCCTGCACATCTCGATCTGGGCGGTGATCCCGCTGGGTGCACTGGTGGCCGGATTCTTCGGCGTGCTGCTCGGCGCGCCGACGCTCAAGCTGCGCGGCGACTACCTCGCGATCGTGACGCTCGGCTTCGGCGAGATCATCCGCGTGTTCCTGAACAACCTCGACCAGCCGATCAACCTCACCAACGGCCCCAAGGGGCTGGGGCAGATCGATTCCGTGACGATCTTCGGACTGGACCTGGGCAAGCGCATGGAGGTGACCGAGAACTTCGACATCTCCTCGGTCACCTTCTACTACTACCTGTTCCTGATCCTGGTGGTGCTGAGCGTGGTGATCTGCCACCGCCTGGAGCTCTCGCGCATCGGGCGGGCGTGGATGGCGATCCGCGAGGACGAGATCGCGGCCAAGGCGATGGGCATCAACACCCGCAACATGAAGCTGCTGGCCTTCGGCATGGGCGCCACCTTCGGCGGCGTGTCGGGCACCATGTTCGCGGCCTTCCAGGGCTTCGTCTCGCCCGAGTCCTTCAGCCTGATGGAGTCGATCATGATCGTGGCGATGGTGGTGCTGGGCGGCATCGGCCACCTGCCGGGCGTGATCCTCGGGGCGGTGCTGCTGTCGGCGCTGCCGGAGGTGCTGCGCTGGGTGTCCGGCGCGCTGGACCTGCAGTCGATCTCCGGCGGGCGCCTGGACCCCGCCATCCTGCGCCAGCTGCTCATCGCCCTGGCGATGATCATCGTCATGCTGCTGCGGCCGCGCGGGCTCTGGCCGACGGCGGAGCACGGCAAGGCGCTGCAGGCCCCAGCCAAGTAAGGAGCAGCGCATGGCAGATGTCGTTCTCCGCGTGGCGGGCGTTTCCAAGCGTTTCGGCGGCCTGCAGGCGCTGTCGGACGTGGGGGTCACCATCGAGCGCGGGCAGGTCTACGGCCTGATCGGCCCCAATGGCGCCGGCAAGACCACCTTCTTCAACGTGCTCACGGGCCTGTACACGCCCGACAGCGGCAGCTTCGAGCTGGCCGGCAAGGCCTACCAGCCGACCGCGGTGCACGACGTCGCCCGCGCGGGCATCGCGCGTACCTTCCAGAACATCCGCCTGTTCGCCGACATGACGGCGCTGGAGAACGTGATGGTGGGCCGCCACGTGCGCACGCACTCGGGACTGCTCGGCGCCATGCTGCGCACCAGGACCTTCAAGAAGGAGGAAGCGGAAATCGCCAAGCGCGCGCAGGAGCTGCTCGATTACGTGGGCATCGGCCGCTTTGCCGAATACAAGGCGCGCACGCTGTCCTATGGCGACCAGCGGCGGCTGGAGATCGCGCGGGCGCTCGCCACGGACCCGCAGCTGATCGCGCTGGACGAGCCGGCCGCCGGCATGAACTCCACCGAGAAGGTGGTGCTGCGCGAGCTGATCGACCGCATCCGCAAGGACGGCCGCACCATCCTGCTGATCGAGCACGACGTCAAGCTCGTGATGGGCCTGTGCGACCGCGTGACGGTGCTCGATTACGGCAAGCAGATCGCCGAGGGCTCGCCCTACGACGTGCAGCGCAACGAGAAGGTGATCGAGGCCTACCTCGGTCACAGCCACAAGCCCACCGGCACGGCCGCCGGCGCAGCGGTTGGAGAACAGCAATGAGCCAGACCCTGCTGAAGGTGAGCGGGCTGAAGGTGGCCTATGGCGGCATCCAGGCCGTCAAGGGCGTGGACTTCGAGGTGCGCGAGGGCGAACTGGTGACGCTGATCGGCTCCAACGGCGCCGGCAAGACCACCACCATGAAGGCGATCACCGGCCTGCAGCCGCTCAACGGCGGCGAGATCGAGTACCTGGGCCAGAGCATCAAGGGCCGCGGCGCATGGGACCTCGTCAAGCAGGGCCTCGCGATGGTGCCCGAAGGCCGCGGCGTCTTCACCCGCATGACCATCACCGAGAACCTGCTGATGGGCGCGCACATCCGCACCGACAAGGCCGGCATCGCCGGCGACATGGACAGGGTCTTCACGATCTTCCCGCGCCTGAAGGAACGCCGCGACCAGCTCGCGGGCACCATGTCCGGCGGGGAGCAGCAGATGCTGGCGATGGGCCGCGCGCTCATGAGCCGGCCCAAGGTGCTGCTGATGGACGAACCGTCGATGGGCCTGTCGCCCATCATGGTGGACAAGATCTTCGAGGTGGTGCGCGAGGTGCACTCGCAGGGCGTGACGATCCTGCTGGTGGAGCAGAACGCCAGCCGCGCGCTGGAGATCGCCGACCGCGGCTACGTGATGGAGTCCGGCGTCATCAGCATGTCGGGCGACGCCCGCGAGATGCTGAACGACCCGAAGGTGCGGGCGGCCTACCTCGGCGAGTGAGCCGACCGGGGGGCTAGTAGCGCCACTGCAGCCCGAGGCTGGTGGCGCGCACGTCGCGCGCATCGCCGCCGGCGCCGCGCACGTCGTAGCTGTCGAAGCCCAGCATCGCGGAGGCGCCGCGCGAGAAATCCCAGCTCAGGCCCACGCCGTAGGTCATGCCCGTGTCGGAGCCGGGCATCGCCGCGAAGCCGCTGCCGCGCCCCAGCGTCGCCCCCACCCGCCCGTACACGCCCAGGTCGGAGAACAGGCCCGCCTTGCCCACCAGGGCGAGGCTCAGGCCCTGCGAGCGCGCCATGCGCAGCGCCGCGGCGTCCGAGGTACCCACCTGCATGCTGACAGTGCGCGGGGCGACGCGGCTGGCGTAGAGCGGCACGATGGCCGTGGTGTCGCACGCCAGGGAGAAGGGCCCGCACTGCACCGCCGGTGCGGTGCCCGCGGGCTGGAGCCCGAGCGGGCTGGCGCCGGAGCGCCATCGCAGCGTCGCATTCGACTGGGCGACGGCCGCCAGGGCGGCCGCCATGCCGAGGATCAACACCAGGCCATTGCGCTGAGACGACGACATCGCGGGCTCCCTCATGTTGTTCTTGCAGCCCCAATGTCGAACCCGGCTGAGCCATTGCGTGTCGGACAAGTCTCACAAGGCTTGTAGGAGGCCCGGCTCAGCCGTCAATCGACCTTGGCACCCGAGGCCTTCACAACTTTTTCGTATTTGGCCAGTTCGGCCTTCATGAACGAGGCGAATTCCTCCGGCGTGGTCGCCACCGGCTCCGCCATCAACGTGGCGAAGCGCGTCTTCGCTTCCGTGGAATGCAGCGCCGCCACGAAGGCCTGGTTCAGTTTCTGGATCGCGTCGCGCGGGGTGCCGGCGGGTGCGACCAAGCCCCACCAGGTGTCGATGGAGAAGCCCTTGAGGGTGTCGGCCACCGGCGGCACCTCCGGCAGGTTGGGCGAGCGCTTGAGGGTGGTGACCGCCAGCGCCTTGAGCTTGCCGGAGCGGATGTTCGGCGCGGCCGTGGCCAGGTTGTCGAAGTTGAAGTCCACCTGGCCGGACAGCAGCGCGAGCTGCGCGGGATTGCCGCCGTTGTACGGGATGTGCACGGCAAAGATGCCGGCATCGCGCTTGAACATCTCGCCGGCGAGGTGGCCGGCGCTGCCGTTGCCGCCGCTGCCGTAATTGAGCCTGCCGGGGTTGCGCTTGCCGTACGCGATCAGGTCGCGCACGGAGGCGATGCTCAGGCGCTGGGCCGTCTCGGCGTTCATGACCAGCACGTTGGGCACGCGCACCATCTGCGTGATGGCGGCGAAGTCCTTCACCGGGTCGTAGGGCATCTTCGAGAACAGCCACGGGTTGATCGCGTGCGTGGCCACCGCCGAGATGCCGATGGTGGTGCCGTCCGGCGCGGCCTTGGCGACCGCGTCGGCGCCGATGTTGCCGCCGCCGCCCGGCTTGTTGTCGATGATCACGGTGCCCAGCGTGTCCTTGACGCGCTCGGCCAGCAGCCGGGCAGTGACGTCGATCGGGCCGCCGGCCGCGTAGGGGACGATCAGGCGGATCGGGCGGGACTGCGCGTAGGCGGCAGGAAGGGCCACGGACGCCGCGGCGGCGGCGCAGGAATGGAGGAGTTCACGGCGTTTCATGCCGCCATTGTCGCAAGTGCGGTCAGGGGGGCGCCGGGAAAGCCTGACGCGCCGCATGCGTGATGTCCGACAAGCCGCATCCGGGCAGGGGCGTTGAGTAGAAACCTACTCCCGATGAAGAAAGGAAACCCCATGAAGCTCCATGCCCTCATGATCGCCGCCGCGCTGGCCCTTGCCGGCACCGCGTTCGCGCAGGCGCCGTATGGCACCGCCAAGGCCCCGGCCGACACCGGCGCGTCCGCCAGCGCCGGCACCAGGATGAGCACCGACAAGCCCGCGAAGGCGCACAGGAAGCACGTGGCCAAGGCGAAGAAGGCGCACGCGCGCCAGCACGCCAGCGCGATGCACCATGGCCACCATGACATGCACGCCCGCGCGCACATGCGTCACCACGACACCCGCGCGATGGGCGCCGGTGCGGCCCGTCACGCGACGGACCTCAACTCCGGCTCGCGCGAGGCACGCATGAACAGCGCCTACGAGGACTGGCTGCGCCTGCAGCGCCGCTGATCGGGCACCGGATTCCCGCCTGCGCGGGAGTCCCGAACGGCAAGCGGGCTCAGGCCTGCTTGCGTGCTTGTGTCTGCGGCCGCTGCGCTCGACGCCTGCCCGCGGGCAGAAGTGAGCCTGCGACGACAACAGGCGCTCGGAGCTCAGCTCTGAGGGCCATGTTTGTCAGCCTCGCTGGTGAACGAGTCGGCGTAGAACTCCTCCGGCGGCAGCTTGCAGGCGGCGGAGTAGTCCGCGCGCGCGGAGTCGACGACGATCGGCGCGCCGCAGGCATACACCTGGTGACCCGAGAGATCGGGGAAGTCCTCCATCACCGCCTTGTGCACGAAGCCCGTGCGGCCGGTCCAGTTGTCCTCGGGCAGGGCATTGGAGATCACCGGCACGTACTTCAGGTTCGGCATCTCGCCCAGGCGCTCGCGCACCCACGCGTCCATGTACAGGTCCGACGGCCGCCGACCGCCCCAGTAGAGCGTCGCCTCGCGCTGGATGCCCCTGGCCTGCATGTGCTCGATCAGCGCCTTGATGGGCGCGAAGCCCGTGCCCGAGGCCAGCAGGATCATCGGCTTGTCCGAGTCCTCGCGCAGGAAGAAGCTGCCGAAGGGGCCCTCCACGCGCAGGATCTCCTTTTCCTTCATCGCCGTGAACACGTGGTCGGTGAACTTGCCGCCCGGCATGTGCCGGATGTGCAGTTCGACGCCCGGGCCGTTGTGCGGCGCGTTGGCCATCGAGTAGCTGCGGCGGGCGCCATCGCGCAGGATGAACTCGATGTACTGGCCGGCGTGGTAGCGCAGCGTGTCGTTGGCCGGCAGCTGCAGCTTCAGCACGATCACGTCGGGCGAGACCTTCTCCAGGCTCGAGACCCGCGAAGGCATCTTGCGCACCGGGAAGGCGCTTTCGTCGGTGACCTGGCGCGACTCGAGCACCACGTCCGTCTGCGGCACGGCGCAGCAGGTGAGGATCAGTCCGCCGGCTTCCTCCTCCGCCGACAGGGCCTTGGCCTGGTGCACGCCGTGCACCACCGTGCCTTCGAGCTTCCTGCACTTGCACGACCCGCAGGCGCCGTCCTTGCAGCCATAGGGCATGCCGATGCCTTGCCGGATCGCCGCGGAAAGGATCGCCTCGCCGCCATCCACGCTGAACTGCCGCCCGCTCGGCTGGACCGTGATCTGGAAGGGCCCGGCGGGCTTCGTGGCGTCAGTCATGCTTTGGGTATCCTCGGGCTCTTGTCGGTGTGGTCTCCTTCCGATTTTGCCCTCAAACCAGAACCCCCTCGGCGCCTTGCCCGCCCGCTTTCGCCGCCAGCGCATCCTGGTGATCGGCTGCGGCGACGTCGGCCTGCGGGTCGCGCGCGCACTGCCGCGCCACGTGCGCCTGCTCGGTCTCACGTCGTCGCCCGCCCGGGCGCCGCACCTGCGGGAATGCGGGATCACGCCGCTGCAGGGGAACCTCGACGAGGCGGCGACGCTGGTGCGGCTGGCCGGACTGGCCGACCGCGTGGTGCATCTCGCGCCGCCGTCCACCGAGCCGGCGCAGCAGTGGTGGCGGGATCGCCGCACCGAGGCGCTGCTGCGCGTGCTGCGGCGGCGCAGCGTTCCCGCGGCGCTGGTGTACGCATCGACCAGCGGGGTGTACGGCGACTGTGCCGGCGCGCTGGTGAGCGAGCATCGCGCGGTGGCACCGCACACCCCGCGCGCGCAGCGGCGCGTGGATGCCGAGCGCCTGGTGCGGCATTTCGGGCGCGGCAGCGGCACGCGCGCGAGCGTGCTGCGCATTCCCGGGATCTACGCCCCTGACCGCGTCGGCGGCACGCCGCGCGAGCGGCTGGAGAAGGGCACGCCCGTGCTGGCGGCGGGGGACGACGTCTATACCAACCACATCCACGCCGACGACCTGGCGCGCGCGGTGATCGCGGCCTTGTGGCGCGGCCGGCCGCAGCGCGTCTACAACGCCAGCGACGACAGCGCGCTGAAGATGGGCGACTACTTCGACCTGGCCGCGGACCTGTACGGCCTGCCGCGGCCGCCGCGCGTGCCGCGCAGCGCGGCGCAGGAGTCCCTTCCCCTGGTGCTTCTGAGCTTCATGAGCGAGTCGCGCCGCCTGGACAACGCGCGCATGAAGAACGAGCTGCGCGTGCGGCTGCGGCACCCCACGGTGGAAAGCGGCCTGCGCGCTACTGCGACAGGCTGGCCGCGGGCACCAGCGGCAGCGCCGGGGCCGCGCGCAGGTCCTGGCAGCGCTTCATGAGCGCCTGGTGCAGCTGCAGGTGGCGCTGCGCGATCTCGTCCCCGGTCGCCGGGACCGGCTGCGTGGCCGCGAGGCGCTCCGCGCAGTTCTCGCGCCGCAGGTCCGGGCCCAGCGTGGCGAGATAGCGCTCCAGGCGCAGCAGGCTGCTGTCGGCGGCGCGCGCGTTGTAGCGATCCAGCTCCGCGTGCAGCTCGCGCCAGCGGGTGGCCGCCGGGTCGGCCGCCAGCGCGGGGCTGCCCAGGGCCAGCAGCGCCTTCGCCTGCTGCGTGAGCAGGTCCAGCCGGGTGGCGGTGCGGGCGAGCGATGGACTGGCCGCGTTCTCGCCCGCGCCGAGCGTCTGCGCCAGCGAGAAGGACTCGCCCTGCCACCAGCCGAAATCATCCGCGCGCGGTGCCTGCAGCGGCTGCTGCATCCAGTCCTCCTGCAGGTCGGCCAGGCGGCGCGTGAGTTCGCCGTCCAGCGTGGCGACCAGCTTGTCGCCCAGGGCGCTGCCGCCGGTTTCCTTCAGGACGGCCTGCAGCGCGAGCACCTGTTCGCGCTGCTGCCGGAACGCCCCGGGATCGAGGGCACCTTGGGGATCCGTCGGCAGGGCCGCCTTGAGCGTGCGGTAGGCGCGCTGGTACACCAGCTCGGAGACGCGCGCATCGATCACGCGCTGCACCGCGGGCTGGGCCTGGCGCGGGAAGGTGGGCACGATCTGAGCCACCGCGCGCTCGCGTTCCTCCGCCAGCGCGCGGGCTTCCTGCAGCACCTTGGCGAGCGAACCCGATTCGCGGGCGGCCCGCGCGGCGCGCGCCGTCTCCTCGGCCATGAACGAGGTCTTGAGCAGGGCGGCCAGCCCCTCGCGCAGCGCAGCGCGGTCGGGAGAGAGGCCGAAGCGCTTCTCGCCTTCCAGCCACACGATGCCGGGCTCGCCGCGGGTGCCGAAGGCGAGGTCGAACTGGCGGCGGAATTCGACGAAGGCCTCGCCGGACTGGTTCTCCAGTTGATGCACGACCTCCGGCCCGAGCAGCCGCGTGCGCGCGATGCGCGCCAGCACCTGCCGGTAGGCCGGCCCGAGCTGCAGCGTGCCCTGTCCCATCCAGTCGTTGTGCCCCTTGGCGAGCAGCGTGTGCTGGTCCTCCAGCAGCGCGTGCACCGCGCGATAGCGCTCCAGCGTGCGATCGAAGGCGGCGGGACGGGCCGACGGCTCGAACAGGCCCGCGCTGCGCTCGACGAGCCCCTGCTCCAGGGCGAACAGGTCGTTGGTGTTCAGCAGGCGCGCGTGCAGCGCGCTCATCGCCTTGCCCAGCGCGCAGCGGGTGGCCCATTGCAGGCGCGTCTGCATCAGCGCGGGTTGCAGCTTGACCTCGTCGCCCGAGTGGAACATGCCGACGGCGCCGGCGAGCGCGCCGGGCAGCTGCTGGTCCAGCGTATAGGCCACCAGCTTGCGCAGCTGGTCCGGCTGGCCGCCGCTGTATTGCAGCGAGAGGAAGGACTGCACCGCGTCGTCCAGGCCCTGCACCGCCCCCACGTAGTCGGCCACGGCGACGAACTCCGGCAGGTCTTCCGCCGCCACCGTGAGGCGGCGATCGAGGTTCTGCGGCACCGGCGACTGGCACTCCGCGCCCGTCTGCAATTCGCCGGAGCCGCTCACCAGCGGCACGCCGGTGAGCTTGCTGGCGCGCGCATAGAGCTCGCGGCGCATGGTTTCCACCACGATGTCCGAGAACTCGCGCTCGAGGCGATCCTGGATCTGCTCCTCCAGGTTGTCGAAGGCGCGCCAGGAACCCGGCACGAACACCGTCCAGCTCGCGTCGTGCTGCATCCGCTGCGTGGCCGACAGCAGCGCGAGCGCCTTGCGGCGGTACCACTCGGGATCCACGGCGTCGCGGGTGTGGGCGCGGGCGCGGAACTGCGCATCCGCATTGAGCTGCAGCAGCGTGCGCGAGAGCTCCTGGCGCCAGCTTCCGAGCTGGACGGCGGCGGCGATCAGGCCCACCGCCCACAGTGCGAGCAGCAGCCAGCCGAGCGTGAGCGCGGCGGCGGACGCCGACCCGAAACGGGCACGCAGCCAGGGCGCCCGCATCATCGCCCCGTGGCGCGCGTGGGGGCGGGCTGCAGCAGCTCGCGCACCGGCCAGGTCTGCCAGACCCACAGGGCTTCCGACAGCGCCAGCAGGACGAGTGCGGCCACGCACAGGCGCAGCCACTCGAGCCACCCCGCGCGGGCGGGCTGCTGCGTGGATCCAGGTACTTCCGCCGACATGACTTCCCCCCGTTTCGTGCCGATCTGCTGGCACCGCGCTGCGACCAAGGTCTGCAGTGCAGGCTCCAAGGCTAAGGACTGCTGCCCGGCGGCCTGTCAGGTTTTATCCGGAGGCGTTGTCGGACAGCGCTGGCAGATACTCGGTCAGATGCCGGCCGGCCGCTGCATGGTCTTCATGCGGTCGATCGTCTTGACGGGGACCTGCCGGATCTGCGTTCCCTGCAGCACCGTCAACGTGACCTCGCCCTCGGCATCCGGGCGCGACCACAGTTTCTTGTAGAAGCCTTCCAGCGTGCTGACCTGCTCGCCGTCGATGGCGAGCACGATGTCGCCGGCCGCCAGGCCCGCGGCGAAGGCGGGGCTGTCCTGGTTCACGCGGACGATCTGCACGCGTCCGCCCTGTTCGCTGGAATTGATCCCGAGCCAGGGCCGGTGGCTGCTGCGGGTGCTGCCGGTGGCCTGCAGTTCCGCGAGGATCGGCTTGAGCAGGTCCACCGGCACGAACATGTTGCCGGGCATGCGGTGGCTGTCGCCGAGCGCGTCGCCCACGAACAGGCTGCCGATCCCGAGCAGCTCGCCGCGCTGGTTGAAGAGGCCGGCGCCGCTGTGGTTGCCCACCGGCGGGCTGGTGAAGAGGGCGGTCTCGATGTGGTATTCCCAGTAGCCCGAGAACGGCCGGGTGCTGACCAGTTGCGTGACGGCGATACCGCCGTCGTCGCCGCCGACTGCCGCCATCAGCATCGAGCTCGCCTCCGTGCCGCTGGCGCTGCCCAGGGGAGCGGGCTTCACGGGCAGCGGCAGCAGCGGCCGCACCAGCCCGAAGCCGGTCGCCACGTCGTAGGCCACCGCGCGCGCGGGCAGCACCCGGTGGTCCTGCGTGGTGACCTGGATGCTGTCCGCTTCGAGAATGAGGTAGCCGATGGTGAGGATGAGGCCCTCCGGCCCGATCACCACGCCGGAGCCGCTGCGGCGGCGGCCCAGCGTCTCCGCGGAGCGCGCCCCCTCGGTCGCCGTGACCTGCACGCCGACCACCGCATCCACCGCCCGCGTGAGCGCGTCGATCGCGTCCTGCTGGCTCGCCGCGGGGGCGGCGGCCTGCGCCAAGGGAGCCCAGAAGGAGAGCAGGAAGAGGCAGCGCAGCACGGCGCGCAGGAGGCGGGAGCGGGTCATCGCGATCCCCCGAAGTAGGCCCCTCAGGATGCGTCAAAAGCGCAAGGCGTGCAACCCGCCCCCGGTCGCCTGCCTTTGCGGCAATGCCTCCTTGTTTTGCATAATTCGCCGCACCGAATTAAAAAGGGAAATCGTCGTGGCGACTTATCTGGAACTGAAGGAACAGGCCGAAAAACTGCTGGCGGAAGCCGAACGCATGCGCGAGCAGGAAATCGGGGAGGCGATCGCCGATATCAAAAGGAAAATCGAGCTTTACGGATTGACGGCCGCCGATCTCGGCCTGGCGAAGAATTCCGGTGGCCCCGGCATGTCGCGGGCCAAACCCGCCAAGGCAGCGGCGAAATACCGCGGCCCGAATGGCGAAGCCTGGTCCGGCGGGCGCGGGCGCAAGCCCCAATGGGTGGTGCAGGCGCTCAAGGACGGGCGCAGCCTGGAGGAATTCGCCGTCAAGAACGGACGCTGAAGCCCACCGTCAGGAACGGCCGCTGAAGACAGGCGGGGCGCGGCGCGCCCTAAAACGAAACCGGGGCGCCGCGCGCCCCGGAATATCCCGTGCGGGAAATTTCAGGTCGGGGCGTCCGCGGCGGCATCCTGCTCGGGTGCCAGCTCCTGCTCCTGCCGCGTGGCGATCGACGCGACGCGCCGGTAGAACAGGTGATAGGCGAGGAAGCAGCCCGCCAGGCAGGGCACCAGCACGTCCGGCCGGCCGGGGAAGAAGATCGCGGGAATCACCGGCACCACCGCGCACACCCACATCAGCACCGAGACGGCGGCATTGCGCAGGTTCGGGTGCAGGTGGAGCAGCCGGGGCTGCACGATGTGCGTGGCCACCAGGCTGTGGAGGTGGTTGCGGTCCGCCTCGCCGGGGGAACGGCGCTGCTGGCGGCGGCGGATGATGCTGTAGACGACTTCCACCGTCGGATAGGCGCAGAGCAGCACGCTCGCCCAGGGCGACACCTGCGCGTTGCGCGCGAACAGTTCCACCGACAGCCAGGCGAGCGTGAAGCCGGAGAAGTAGGCGCCGCCGTCGCCCAGGAACAGGCGGCCCCAGGGGAAGTTCACCAGCCAGAAGCCCGCCACGGCGACGGCAACCACCACGGCCACGGTCGCCAGGGGCACGTCCCCCACCGAAAAGGCGATGGCCGCGAGCGAGAGCAGGGAGATGATCATCGTCCCGCTCGCCAGGCCGTGGAAGCCGTCGATGATGTTGATCGCGTTGGCGATGCCGCCCACGCAGAAGGCGGTGAAGAGCACGGCGACGGGCCAGTACGCCAGCACGGAGTCGAGCCAGGGGACATCGACGCGGGTGATCCCGACGCCCGTCCACGCCGCGGCGAGGCCGCCGCTGGCCATGGTCACGAGCAGGCGGGTGCGCACGCTGACGCGCTTGGTGACATCTTCCAGCAGCCCGATCAGCAGCGCCGGCATGCCAGCGAGCAGGACGCCCGCCAGCAGCTTGCCCTCGGCGACGCCGGGCAGCAGCAGCCAAGTCGCGGTGATCGCGACGTAGATGGCGATGCCGCCCACGCGCGGCGTGGGATCGAGATGGAACTTCTGGACCGCGCCGGGCAGGTCCATCGTCAGGTGGCCGTGCTTGTGCGCGCTGAGGACCAGGGCCTGGGCGATCAAGAACGACACTAGCAACGTTACCGTGATGGCCACGGGCGAACTCAGGGAGAGCACCACGAAATCCTCTTCATCGTTGTCAGGGCTCGAGCGCCCACATCCCCGCCACAGTTACAACAAAATGTGACAGAGGGTCGCACTTTATTTCAGACAACCGCCGGTGGCAAGTCGCCCATATGGTGTACGTGCAACGGCCGCGCGACCTTGACAGGCAACAAGTTCGTTTCGGGAGCTGGCGCCGCCTGTCGCAACACAATGGACGTCCTACTTGCCGGAGGCGTAGGTGTACTGGCGGTACCGGTAGCCGCCGTACCGGTAGGCATAGCTGCCGTAATGCCGGCGGCTCAGGTCCAGCGCATTCAGGAGCACCCCGGTGACCGCCTTGCCGGCGTGCGCCAGGCGCTTCGCACATTCGTGGATTTCGCCCATCTGCGTTTCTCCGGCGCGCGCCACGAGCAGGAGGGTTCCCGCCTGGGCCGCGATCGCGGGAGTGTCCGCGGCAACGAGCACCGGAGGTGTATCCACGATCACGTAATCGTAATGGCTGGAGAAGTGCTGAAGGTGCGCCGCCAGCGCACCGCTCATCATCAGCTCCGCCGGGTTCGGCGGTAGCACGCCCGTCGTGATCAGGTCGAGGTTGGGCAGCACGTTGCGGCGGACGACGTCGTTCACCTGCAGGGTGCCGATGACCAGTTCGGACAGGCCGCGCTGGCGCGGCACGTTGAAGTACTGGTTCAGGTGGCCCTTGCGCAGGTCGGCGTCGACCAGCAGCACGCGCTTGCCGGCGCTCGCCAGCACCGCGGCGAAGTTGCACGACACGAAGCTCTTGCCGACGCTGGGCGTGGCGCCCGTGATCAGGATCCGGTTGGAACTCGCGTCCAGCATCGCGAACTGCAGCGCGGTGCGCAGGCTGCGAAGGCTTTCCACGGCCGGGTCGTCCGGCAGCGTGGCCGCGAGCACGTGAACCCCCGACTGCTTGTCCGCCGTCTTGCGCCCCAGTTCGGACTGTGTCGGGCTCAGCGGAATGGTGGCGTACACGTTCAGGTTCGCTTCGGCCTCGATCTCCTGGGCGCTGCGGATGCCGCGGAAGAAGGCATTGCGGGCGAGCGCGAGCATCGCGCCGCCGATCAGGCCGATGATGGTCGCGACGCCGACGATCGCGGAGCGGTTCGGCCCCACCGGATACTCCGGCTTCGTCGCCTGGTCGATCACGCGCACGTTGCCGATCTTGCCTTCCCGCACCAGTTGCAGCTGCAAGGCGCTGTTCCTCAGCTGCTGGTAGAGTTCGTTGGTCACCTTCACGTCACGTTCGAGGCGCAAGGCATCGAGCTGCACCGTCGGCATCTTGCGGATGGACGAATTGACGCGTCCCAGCTCGTCGCTCCAGGCGCGGATCTGCGAGTCCAGCATCTTGATGGCCGGGTGTTCCGGAGTGAAGCGGGTGGTCAACTCGCGCCGCTTCTGTTCCGCCTCGAACATCTTGCCCTGCAGTTCCACCGTGCGCGACAGCATCATCTTCGCCTCGTCGTCGAGGGAGACGGATCCTTGCTGGTTGCGGTACTTGGTGTACGAATCCTCCGCCTGCACCAGCTGTCTCTTGAACTGGGGCAACTGCACGTCGAGGAAGGCCAGGGTCTTTTCGGCCTCGGCGGCCTTGCGCTCGACGTTCTGCCGCACGTACTGCTTGCCGATCTCGTTGAGGACGAAGACGAGCTGGTCGGGGTCGGAGCTGCGCAGCGTCGTGTCGACGATGCCCGACTGTCTGCCCTTTTCGCTCAGCTTCAGGGTGCGCTGCAGGTCCTCGATGGCCGACAGGCGCGAGCGCCGCACGAGGTTGAAGTCTGCACCAGGATTGGCCTGCATCGCGCTCACGGTGAGCTCGATGCCGCCCAGGGGGGTGTCCGCGCGCATGGGCGCACCGACGCGCCCGCGCAGGGGGGCGGCAAGACGCGGGTGCGTCAGCGTGTATTCGCCATTGCCCTGCGCGGTGACGCGGAACACGCTGCCTTCGAGCTCCTGCGGCACGCTGAACGCCGGCACGGCGATCGATTCGCGGCCGGTGACGTACCCCGGGAAGCCGAAGAAGCCCGGCGTGGAGAGGCCCTTGGCATTGCGCGCCATGGCGGCGCCCACGACCGGCAGGTAGCGCGGCTGCGCGCTGATATACAGGCGCGCACTGTCCACGGCCTGGCCGATGACGAGGCGCGAGCGCAGGATCTCCATCTCCGCCGATGTCGCGGTCTTCACGTCCACCAGCCCCGCGGCTTCGCCGATCAGGCCCTTGGCGTTGCCGGCGTTGTCCTCCACCTGCACCAGCAGGTTGGCCTCATAGATCGGGCGCGCCAGGAAGGCATACGTGCCGCCCAGCGCCACCGCGATCGCTGCCACCGCCGCGACCAGCCAGCGGTTGTCGATGATGATGTCCCAGTATTCCACCAGGTTGATTCCGCTCTCGTCGTCGTGCGGCGGGACGTTCGCGGGCATCAGCGTCGTCTGCAGGGGATGGGGAGCGTTCATGGTCTAGCAATCAGAGTCTTTGGATGCGTTGCACCCAGGAGGTCACGCCTTCGTCGATGAGCTTCAGGGCGTGGCGGAAAGCCGTCTCCGGCTGCCGGTACGGGTCGGGGATGTCGCGATCGGCGTGTTCCGCCAGGCGGAAGACGCGGCCGCAGGTTTCCGGGTAGATGGATTCGAGCTGGCGGCGCTGTTCGCGGCTCATCACGAGCACCACGTCGGCCGCCATGCACATCCTGCGCGTGATCTGGACCGCGCGATGATCGCCGATTTCGATGCCGCGCTGGCGCAACAGGCGCACGGCGATCTCGTCGGCCGGAGCCCCTATGAGCGCATCCAGCCCTGCGGAGTCGATTTTCCAGCCTGGAAGTTGCGCGGCCAGCACGCCCTGTGCCATCGGGCTGCGGCACACGTTGCCGACGCAAACGACCAGGACGTTCTTCATGGATTCACGAGGGAGCGACCGGTGCTGACCGCCTGCGCGCTGGGGAGGATCAGGCTGATGATGCGGTTCCATTGCACCAGCGGCACCGAGTCGACGTAGACCACGTCGCGCGGCAGCAGGAAGAAATTGTCCGCCAGCGCGAGGGCGCTGGGACTGCTGGCGTTCAGGTGGAACAGCGCTGGTGCTTCCTGGCCGACGTTGCGAATCACGTAGATCTGTCCCGTGTTGGCAGTGCCCAGGTTGGGCCCCCCCACCTCGGCGATGGCCTCGTTGAGGGTCATGCGGCCATTGCGCATCGGCAAGGAGGCCGGCCGCGTGATCTCTCCCATCACGAACACCTTGTTGTCCTCGCGGCTGCGCACCGTGACCAGGTCGCCCGGCTGCAGCAGGATGCGGCTCGGGTTCACGCCGAGATCCTGCAGGCGCATCAGGTCGATGGTGGTCGTGACATCGTTGCGCGTCAAGGTGACGAAGGAGCGGTCCCCGGTGGGGGTGATGCCGCCGGCGCGGTTGATCGCCTCGCTGAGCGTCATCGGCACGTCGGTGAAGATCTGCGTACCCGGGTTGCGGACCTCGCCCTCGACGTAGGCACGGCGGCTGCGGAAGGCGGCGATGCGCACGGTGACCTGCGGATCCTTGATGACGGTGCGGATGCGGGACTCGATCAGTTCGGCGGCCTGCGCCTCCGTGAGCCCGCCCACCTTCACGCGTCGCGCATAAGGGTAGTAGATGAACCCCTGGTCGTCGACGATGAAGCCCGGCGCGCCGCTGATCCCGGTGGGGTCGCCCCCTTGCGTGATCACGGCACTGCCCTGGGGCTGGAGTTCGGGGTGGTCGTAGACGACGATGCTGATGATGTCGCTCGGGCCGATCGTGTACGGCGCGGGCTGCGCGAAGAGGCGCTGCACCTCCTGCGGGATGTCGCGACGCACGCTGGCACGCTGTGCCTGGATCAAGGCGGGCGTGATCGGGGTGATCACGCCCTGCGGCGGGGCGTTGGGGTCGGCGGGCGTCGTCTGGCCCAGGGTGATGCTCGAACGCAGCTTGGGATCCGCGAAGTCGAACCCGGGGGCGGTCACCACCGCGCAGCCATGCAGCGCCAGCACCGCGACGGAAGAAAACCAGCACAAAACCGAACGAAGCCGCACGATGCCCATATTCTTTCTTGTCGTAGGGAACCTGAAACTGTAACTGACAGGATCGCTCCCGCTGCCGGGAGTTAAGCGTTCGTGGTTACAGAAATGTGGAAAGCTGCGCAGTTCGTCCTTCATCTTGCAGCATCCCGGAGCCGACCGAGGTTGTCCTCGAAGTAAAGCAGACTTGCGCGATCGGAGTTGTAAACCGCGTCGAGCGAGGGTGCGGGTGGCAGTGCCCCCTGCCCGAACACGACGGGATTGCTCCCGGAACCGACCACGGTCTGGACGGTGTGCGAAAAGCGTGGCGTGCCCGTCACCTGGAATATGGAAGGCTGCATGTCCCGGCGCGGCCCGATCGGCACCGAGAATTCCAGCCCGGCCGCCGTGCGCGCGCCGCGGTCCGAGAACCGCGTGCGGCGCAGGAAGACCTGCACCGAAACGTCGCCGAACCATTGCCGCATCCCGATCTGCAACCCGCCATCGTTGTTCATGAAGCGGCCGCCGGTGGCTTCGAGGTACGTGCGGGTCGCGGTCACGTCATACCGATAGGAAAGTAGTAGCGGGGTGGCGTTGCGCGGCTCGCCCGGAACGAGGCCGAACTTGCTGTTGTGGAGGACGCCGCCCTGTGCCGTGACGCGATGGCGGCCTTCGCCCGGCTCCCACCGCAGGGAACCGTACAAGCCGTCGAAGTGGTGGCCGATGCGGCCGACCGTCCCTTGCGCGCTGACCGCCGCCAATCCCCGGTTGCGCACCACGGCTTCATCCGCAGGGCCCAGCAGGGGCGTCATGTTCAGCCGGACGGTCTGGGTGATGGCCAGCCGCTCCGTCCCCGACAGCACGCGGCGGCGTTCGAGGATGCCGCCCGGGCCGTAGTCGTCGGAGTGCGCGACCTCGCCCTGCACCCGCCAGTCCGCGGTGGCACCTGCCCAGAGCGGCTGCGAAAAGCCGACGTTCACTCCCGCCGAGTAGTCCAAGGCACCGACCTCTGTGCCCAGGTTCGTCCGCAGCACGGGCGAGAGCTGCACCCGCGTCGTCTTCCAGCTCGGTTGCAGCCCGCGGACGATCCAGGTCGCACCCTCCTGCACGGCGTCGAGCGACAAGGTGCCCGGCGTCGACAGTTCGCCTCCCGCGCAGCTGCTGGCCGGCTGCTCGATCCATTGGCGCAGGCAGTCCGCCTGGCCGGTGACAGCGACGATCGGAATCTGCCGCTGAGTGAGCACCAGGCGATAGAGCGCGCGACGCTGCCCCAGCGTGCGCGCCGTCGCCCCGAGCGCGGCGCCCAGTGCGTCGACGGTGTTCCAGTTGTAGGTCGCGTTGTTCGCGCGCGCGGCGACCGAGCCATCCGGCATGCGGCCGACCCAGATGTCCTCCAACCCGCGCGACTGCAGCTCGCGCGCGAGGGCGTCGAGTTCGGCGTCGGTGACCGGGCCCGCTGAAACGATCGCGGGTGCGGGTGCGGGTGCGGGTGCGGGTGCAGGCGCAGCGGCTTGCGGCGCGGTTGCGCGCATCGCGTCCGGGGCCGCAGGGGCCAGGTCCGGCGAGGCGCCTTGCGCGACAGGTGCCGCCGTCCGGACCGCGGGCACCTTGTAAAGGGGAATCGTGATGCCGGCGGAGAACCACGAGCGGTCTGTGATGTTCGTGCTCGTCAGTCGCATGTTGGCGCCGACGTGTGCAGACCAGCCCCCGGGCAACCACGATGAAGGCGCAAACAGCCGCACTCCTGCCCAGGCGTTGCCGTCGGTGTATTCGACGTGTCCCCGCACCCAGGAGACGGGCTGCCACGCCGCGCTGCCGAACACGCCGTCGAGCGGTGACCTGTGCGTGCCCGCGGCACGGTTGCCCCGGCGGGCGAAGCCGCCGCTGAATTCATACGCGTCGCGCGTGTACGTGAGGACTCCGTAATAGGAGCGGAAGTTGGTCGCGGCGCCGCCGAAGTCCGACACCCCTGCCGCCAGATGGAAGCGGTTGTCCGGCCCGAGCCCGATCCCCAACTTGGCGGAAGCCGAAAGGTCTCGTATCCCACAAGGATCGAGAAAGCAATTGGTGTGCAGCGTGTTCGCCGCGAGCCGGCCGGTGACTTCGAGATTGGGCAGGAGCCCGAAACCAGCGACGTAGTTATGTCCGGAAGGGTCGACCGCCCCGGGCAGCTGGCGATCGTAGGTGAATCCGAACTGGCCCCATCCGAGCAGGCGCGCGTTCGGCGTCACTGCGAGGCCGGTGAATCCTCCGGTGGCGAGGTTGGTTTCCACCGCGCACGCTGTGGAAGAAAGCAACGCGGCAGCAGCCGCAAGTGCATGGGGCAGGAGATGCTTCATAGGGGGCGCGCCATCTTAACCGCCCGGCTGGAACTCGCGTTTCATCCATGTGGCGACCTCGCATGCGTCTCGACGCGCAGTGATTTGTCGTTCTTGTCGAGGAGCGACTGCAAATTCACCTTCATGCGATCTTTCCCACGCCGCAAGTTTTGCAGTACTCTTCGCGCAGGCGCGGACCTGCCCTTTGGGGCCGCACGTTTTTCTCCCTACAGCGAGGATCGACAATGATCAAGAAACAGTTCCTGTTGGCGGCCGTTCTTTCTTTTGCATTCGCACTCACGGGGTGCGGTGGGGGCGGTGGCGGAGAGGTCCTGCAAGCCACCAGCGACACCACGGTCGACATCAACCAGGACTCGGGGCCCGCCACGACCGCGGCCGTCCGGGGGTCCGGCTTCAACTTCCCGACGGGCGTCCCCGACTTCGGCACGTCCGGGTCGACGACGGTCACGTTCACTGCCGCCAGCGGCGGCTCGTCCTCGCTCTCCACCGGCTCCAACATTTCGGGATTCAGCGTGACGTCGGGCGGTCAGACGGCAACCGGCAATGTCAATTTCGGCTCCTGCATCTTCACGGTGACCAACTCCACCTTCCCGACGGGCAGTCCCCTCGCGGAAGGGCGCGACATCACCATCAACCCCTGCAGGCTGTTCATCAACACGCTGGGAATACCCGCGGATGCGCAGGCGCGCCCGCGCATCGTGCGGCTGATCCTGCGCCTCGTCACCTCGGCCAACGTCACGCTGCAGGTGTCCATCAACGCGCAGGGCACGGTGTTCATCAACCAGATCCCGGTGGGCTCGGTCCCCGTCGCGGAACTCACCGGTTCCTGATCGCCACACCCCGCAACGAAAAAGGCCCGTGCACTGCACGGGCCTTTTTTCGTTCAGCGCGCGTCACGCGACGCGACTGGTGCCGGAGGCCGGAATCGAACCGGCACGGTGTTTCCACCGGCAGATTTTGAGTCTGCTGCGTCTACCGATTTCGCCACTCCGGCAGTGAGAAAGTGGCGCGGGAAATTATGGCACAGTGAGGTCATGAACTACCCCACGATCGAGGACGCGATCGGTCGCACGCCACTGGTGCAGTTGCAGCGCATCGGCGCGGAGGTGGGCGCGCAGCGCGGCAACGTGATCCTCGGCAAGCTCGAAGGCAACAACCCCGCGGGCTCGGTGAAGGACCGGCCCGCCCTCTCCATGATCAAGCGCGCCGAGGAGCGCGGCGAGATCAAGCCCGGCGACACGCTGATCGAGGCGACGTCCGGCAACACGGGCATCGCGCTCGCCATGGCCGCCGCGATCCGCGGCTACCGCATGGTGCTGATCATGCCCGAGGACCTCTCCGTGGAGCGCGCCCAGACCATGAAGGCCTTCGGCGCCGAACTCGTGCTCACGCCCAAGAGCGGCGGCATGGAGTACGCGCGCGACCTCGCCGAGAACATGCAGCGCGAAGGCCGCGGCCGGGTGCTCGACCAGTTCGCCAATGCCGACAATCCGCGCATCCACTACGAGACCACCGGCCCCGAGCTGTGGGAGCAGACGCAGGGGCGCATCACGCATTTCGTCTCGGCGATGGGCACCACCGGCACGATCACCGGCGTGTCGCGCTTCCTGAAGGAAAGGAACTCCGCGGTGCGGATCATCGGCGCGCAGCCGAGCGAAGGTTCGCGCATTCCCGGCATCCGCAAGTGGCCCGAGGAATACCTGCCCAGGATCTACGATCCGAGCGCCGTCGACGAAACGGTTTCGGTGAGCCAGGACGAGGCCGAGGAAATGGCGCGCCGGCTCGCGCGCGAGGAAGGCATCTTCGGCGGCATCTCCGCCGCCGGCGCCTGCTGGGTCGCGCTGCAGATCTCGCAGCAGGTCGAGAACGCCACGATCGTCTTCGTCGTGTGCGACCGCGGCGACCGCTACCTGTCCACCGGCGTGTTCCCCGCCTGAATGCGCGCGCGACGATGAGCGAGTACCGCTTCTGCCCGCAATGCGCGACCCCGCTCGCCTTGCTGGCGCAGCTGGAGGACGGCGGAGAAAAGCAGCGCCTGCGCTGCCCCGGCTGCAGCTGGACCCACTGGAACAACCCGACGCCCGTGCTCGCCGCGGTGGTCGAATACCAGGGCCGCATCCTGCTGGCGCGCAACGCGGCATGGACGAACAAGATGTACGCGCTGATCACCGGCTTCATGGAAGCCGGCGAGACGCCGAGCGAAGGCATCGCGCGCGAGATCGCGGAGGAGACGAACCTGCACGCCCGCTCGCTGGACCTGATCGGCGTCTACGACTTCCAGCGCATGAACCAGGTGATCATCGCCTACCATGCCGAATGCGAGGGCGAGGTGAAGCTGTCGCCCGAGCTCGTGGACTACCGCCTGTTCGCGTTCGACCAGGTGCGCTGCTGGCCCGCGGGCACCGGCCACGCGCTGGCCGACTGGCTGCGCTCCCGCGGCCTGCAGCCGCAGTACATGGAGCCGCCCGCGCGAGCGTCCTGAGGAGAAGAGATGCAGATCGACAAGGAAATCGACACCCGCGGGCTGAATTGCCCGCTGCCCATCCTGAAGGCGAAGAAGGCGCTCACCGAGATGCAGAGCGGGCAGCTGCTGCGCGTGGTCTCCACCGACGGCGGGTCGCTGCGCGACTTCCAGGCGTTCTCCAAGCAGACCGGCAACGAGCTGGTCGACCAGCAGACGGTGGGCGACGAGTACATCCACGTGCTGCGGCGGCGCTGAGCGGGCTCCATGCCGCCGCCGGCCACGCGCGACCGAACGGAGGTTCCGCTGCGCAATGCCGCCGGCGACGCGGCGGTCTTCAGCCTGCACGGCGCGCAGCTGCTGTCCTGGCTGCCCCGCGAGGCCGGCGAGCAGCTCTACCTGAGCCCGCTCTCGCCACCCGCAGCGGGCAAGTCCGCGCGCGGCGGCACGCCGGTGTGCTTTCCGCAGTTCTCGGACCGCGGGCCGCTGCCGAAGCACGGGTTCGTGCGTACCGCGCGCTGGGAGCTCGTCACGCCACCCGTTTCCGGCGCGGAGGTCGCGCAGGCGCGCTTCCAGGTCGATTCCGCCGGCAGCGGCGCGGCGTGGGAGCATGCCTTCTGCCTCGTGCTGGTCGCGCGCCTGGGCCCCGGCTGGCTGGAGCTGCAGCTGCAGGCCGCGAACACGGGCCGCGACGCCTATGACTTCACCGCGGCGCTGCACACCTACCTGGCAGTGGACGTTCGCGCGGCGCGCCTGCACGGCCTGCAGGGCTGCGATTACGAGGACAACCTCGCCGCTCGCCAGGTTCGGCGCGAAGCGTCGAGCGCCTTGACGGTGGCAGGAGAGGTCGATCGCGTCTACCTCCAGGCCCCGCCGGTGCTGCGGCTGGAGAACGGCATTGAACATAGTCGCGTGATCCAGCAGGGCTTCACGGACACCGTCGTGTGGAATCCCGGGCCGGCCAAGGCCGCGCAGCTGGGCGACATGCCGCCGCCGGACTGGGAGCGCATGCTGTGCATCGAGGCTGCCGTGATCGGGGCGCCCGTGCACCTGGCGCCGGGCAAGACCTGGCACGGCCTGCAGCGGCTGGAAGTGCCGGGGCACCCGGCGTTCGACGCGGCGCAGGCGACGCCGGTCGCGGGCGTTCAGGCCGAGAGATCCAGGCCGCGCAGGTAGTCGCGGAATCCCTCTCCGACCTCCGCGTGCCGCAGCGCGAATTCGACGCTCGCTTGCAGGAAGCCTTCCTTGCTGCCGCAGTCGTAGCGCTTGCCCTGGTAGCGGTAGGCGTACACGCCCTCGGGCGCGATCAGCTGCGCGATGCCGTCGGTGAGCTGGATCTCGCCGCCGCTGCCGCGCGGCTGGTTGCGGATGGCGTCGAACACGGCCGAGGTGAGCACGTAGCGGCCCGCCACGCCCAGCCGCGACGGCGCCTTGTCGGGAGACGGCTTTTCCACCATCTGCTGCACCTTGACGAGGCGCTCGCCCGCGGGCTCGCCGGCCACGATGCCGTAGCGCTGCACGTGCGCGAGCGGCACCTCCTGCACGGCCAGCACGCAGCTGCGCACCTGGGCGAACACTTCCACCATCTGCGCGAGCACGCCGGGGCCGTCCTGGGGGCCGCACATCAGGTCGTCCGCCAGCAGCACCGCGAACGGCTCGTCGCCGACGATGTGGCGGGCGCACAGGACGGCGTGGCCCAGCCCGAGCGAGCGGGGCTGCCGCACGTAGGAGCAATCCATGTCGGCCGGCGTGAGGGCGCGCACCACGGCGAGGAGTTCCTCCTTGCCGCCGGCCTCCAGCTCGGTCTCCAGCTCGTAGGCCGTATCGAAATGGTCCTCGATGGCGCGCTTGTTGCGGCCGGTGACGAAGATCATGTGGCGGATGCCGGCCTCGTAGGCCTCCTCCACGGCGTACTGGATCAGCGGCTTGTCGACGATCGGCAGCATTTCCTTGGGCTGCGCCTTGGTCGCGGGCAGGAACCGCGTTCCGAGGCCGGCCACCGGAAAGACTGCCTTGTTAACATTTGTGAAGTTTTTCATCGACCCGCTGTTGAGTTGTGGATAGAGTGTATCGACGCACTTGAACGCCCGATTGTGCGGAAGAAAGCGTGTGGGCGGTGCAACGAGGTCCTGCCGTGGAAATCCTTCTTCTCGAGCGACTGGCTCCCGAAGCGCAGGCTTGGCTGCAGGCGCGGCACCGCGTTGCCTTGCGCCCCGAGCTGGCGGAGGATCCGGGCGAGCTGCGCCGGCAGGTCTACAACGTGCAGGCGCTGGTGCTGCCGCGCAAGGTCGTCGTCACCCGCGAACTGCTCGATTTTGCACCCGTGCTGCGCGCCATCGCGCGCCTGCACGTCGGCACCGAGAACACGGACCTCGAGGCCTGCCGCGACCACCGCGTGCGCGTGGTGCAGGGTACCCATGCGCACGTGCGCTCCAACGCCGAATACCTGCTGGCCAGCCTGCTGCTGCTGATGCGACGCGGCATCGGGGCGGCGTTCAAGGGCGAACGCGACGCACCGCCCCTGGTGGGCCGCGAACTGCACGGCAGCGTGATCGGCATCATCGGCCTGGCGCCGTCGGCGCACGCGCTCGCCCTCATGCTCAACGCACTGGGCGCGCGGCTGGTCGGCTACGACCCCGCCGTGCACCACACCGCCTCCGTCTGGAAGCGGCTGCACATCGAGCCCATGGGCCTGCAGGACGTGCTGGCGCGGGCCGACGCCGTTTCGGTGCAGGTGCTGTATGCGTCGCGCTTCCAGGGCTTCCTCAACGACAAGGTGCTGGCGCACTGCAAGCCCGGGCAGCTCTGGGTGGCGACCACGCGCTCGCGCATCTTCGAGCCCCATGCCTTCGCGCAGGCCCTGAAGGACGGGCGGATCGATGCGGCCATGCTCGATGGCGCGGAGAGCGGCTTCGCCGGGCGCGGCACGCCGCTGGCGGACCTGCCCAACCTCTATCTCACGCCGCGGATCGGGTCGCTCACGCAGGAGTCGCGGCAGCGCGCCAGCTGGTACGTCGCGCAGCGCCTGCACGAGACGCTCACGACGCCTCGCAGCACCGGCTACGACACCATCCTGAGCGGCCCGGCGCCGCTCGATTCGCAGCCGGCGCCGCTCACCGGGCCGGGCCCGATCGAGTAGGGGGCGTGCCCTCACCCCAACCCTCTCCCAGGGGGTGAGGGAGCAAGACCGCACAGGCGCGCCGGGCCGCGGTCAGCCCAGGCGCTGCAGCTGCGCCTGCAGCTTCTGCAGGGTGGCCGTGAAATCGGCGATGCGCTTGCGTTCCTGCTCGATCACGGCCGGGGGCGCCTTGGCCACGAAGGCCTGGTTGGCGAGCTTGCCGTTGGCCTTGGCGAGTTCGCCCTGCAGGCGGCCCACTTCCTTGGCCAGGCGCGCCTTCTCGGCGGCGACGTCGATCTCCATGTACAGGCACAGGCGCGCATCGCCCGCCACCGCCACCGGCGCCACGCCCGCGGCGGCCGCCCAGGCGGCTTCGTCGTCGAACACGCGCACTTCGCTCAGCTTGGCCAGGGCCTGCAGCACGGGCGCCGCCTCCCGGATGAAGGCCGCATCCCCCACCACGTAGGCCGGCAACCGCGTGCCGGGCGAGACGTTCATCTCGCCGCGCAGGTTGCGGCAGGCATCGACCACCGCCTTCAGACGCGCCATCCAGGCCTCGGCCTCGGGGTTCACGTTGGCCGGATTCGATTCCGGGTAAGGCGCAATGCTCACCGACTGCCCCGGCTTGCCCGCCACCGGAGCGACCTTCTGCCACAGCTCCTCGGTGATGAAGGGGATCACCGGTTGCGCCAGGCGCAGGATCGCCTCCAGCACGCGGATCAGCGTGCGGCGCGTGCCGCGCTGCTGCGCGCGGCCCGCCTGCGGGTCCTGCGCGTTCTCGCCGGACTGGATCTGCACCTTGGCGATTTCCAGGTACCAGTCGCAGTACTCGTCCCACACGAACTGGTAGATCGCGGTGGCGACGTTGTCGAGGCGGTATTCGGCGAAGCCCTTGGCGACGTCCTGCTCCGCCTGCTGCAGCAGCGAGATGATCCAGCGGTCGGCCGCGGTGAGCGTCGCGTCCTGTTCCGCGAGGTCGTGGCCCTCGCAGTTCATCAGCACGAAGCGCGTGGCGTTCCAGAGCTTGTTGCAGAAGTTGCGGTAGCCCTCGCAGCGCCGGGCGTCGAAGTTGATCGAGCGCCCCAGCGTCGCGAGCGCCGCGAAGGTGAAGCGCAGCGCGTCCGCGCCGTAGGCGGGGATGCCTTCGGGGAACTCCTTCTCGGTGTTCCTGCGCACGAGGGGTGCCGTCTCGGGCTTGCGCAGGCCCGTGGTGCGTTTTTCCAGCAGCGGGCCCAGCGCGATGCCGTCGATCAGGTCCACCGGGTCGAGCACGTTGCCTTCCGACTTGCTCATCTTGTGGCCGTGCGAGTCGCGCACCAGCCCGTGGATGTAGACGTCGCGGAACGGCACCTGCCCGGTGAAGTGGGTCGTCATCATGATCATCCGGGCGACCCAGAAGAAGATGATGTCGTAGCCCGTGACCAGCACGCTGGAGGGCAGGTACAGCGCCAGGTCCTGCGTCTTCGCCGGCCAGCCGAGCGTGGAGAAGGGCACCAGCGCGGAGGAATACCAGGTGTCCAGCACGTCGGGGTCGCGCGTGAGCGTGCGCCCCGGCGCCTGGGCCTGCGCCTGCGCCTCGTTGCGCGCGACGTAGACGTTGCCCTGCTCGTCGTACCAGGCCGGGACCTGGTGGCCCCACCAGAGCTGGCGCGAGATGCACCAGTCCTGGATGTTGTTCATCCACTGGTTGTAGGTGTTGACCCAGTTCTCGGGCACGAAGCGCACGGCGCCGCCTTGCACGGCATCGATCGCCTTCTGCGCGATCGACTTGCCCGTGGGGTCCCGGTCGCTCACCTTCGTGGTGGCCACCCACCATTGGTCGGTGAGCATCGGCTCGACGATCTGCCCCGTGCGGGCGCAGCGCGGGACCATCAGCTTGTGCTTCTTCGTCTCGGCGAGCAGGCCCTGCGCCTCGAGGTCCGCCACCACCTGCTTGCGGGCGGCGAAGCGGTCCATGCCGCGGTAAGCGGCGGGCGCGTTGTCGTTGATCTTCGCGTCCAGCGTCAGCACGCCGATCAGCGGCAGCTTGTGGCGCTGGCCCACGACGTAGTCGTTGGGGTCGTGCGCGGGCGTGACCTTCACCACGCCGGTGCCGAAGGCGCGGTCGACGTAGTCGTCGGCGATCACGGGGATGTCGCGGCCGCACAGCGGCAGCTTGACCGACTTGCCGACCAGGTGCTGGTAACGCTCGTCCTCGGGGTGGACCATCACCGCCACGTCGCCCAGCATCGTCTCCGGCCGCGTCGTGGCGACGGTGAGGTGGCCCGAGCCGTCCGCCAGGGGATAGCGGATGTACCAGAGGAAGCCCTCCTCCTCCTCGCTCTCCACTTCCAGGTCCGACACGGCGGTCTTGAGCTCCGGGTCCCAGTTGACCAGGCGCTTGCCGCGGTAGATCAGGCCCTGCTCGTACAGCTGCACGAAGGTGTCCGTCACGACGCGCGAGAGCTTCTCGTCCATCGTGAAGTACTCGTGCGACCAGTCCACGCTGTCGCCCATGCGGCGCATCTGCGTGGTGATGGTGTTGCCGGACTTCTCCTTCCACTCCCAGACCTTCTGCACGAAGGCGGGTCGGCCCAGGTCGTGGCGGCTTTGCCCCTGCTCCTGCAGCTGGCGCTCCACCACGATCTGCGTGGCGATGCCCGCGTGGTCCGTGCCGGGCACCCACAGCGTGTTGAAGCCGCGCATCCGGTGGTAGCGCGCCAGGCTGTCCATGATCGTCTGGTTGAACGCGTGCCCCATGTGCAGGGTGCCGGTCACGTTCGGGGGCGGCAGCTGGATCGCGAAGGAGGGCGCGCCTTCCTGCGGCGCGCCGGTGCCGCGGTAGCCCGCGCGGGCGTAGCCGCGCTGCTCCCACGCGGGGCCCCAGCGGGCCTCGATGGCGGCGGGCTCGAAGGACTTGGAAAGGCTGTTCAGGCCGGGTTGTTCAGTGCTCACCCGGGGATTTTACGGGGGGCGTCCCGGCGTCAGGACGGCAGGGCCTTCGCCGCCTCCACGCACTCCTTGAGCACCTTCGCATCCCCCACCTGGTTCGCCAGGATCAGGATCAGCCGCGCGTTGAGCATCGCCGAGGCATCGGTGTCCAGGTCCTGGTGCGCATCCAGCAACTGTTCGTAGAAGGCGTCGGCATCCTGGAAATTGAGCTGCGTCTTCATGCGGTTTCCTCCTCCAGCGCCGTACCGAGCGCCTTGCCCACGGCATGCACCAGCGTCGCGTCGACGCTTTCGCCGGTCGCCGCGATGTAGCTGTCCGGCCGCAGCAGGGCCCAGGCGTGGCCGAACACGTGGCAGGCGCCCTGCAGGTGGCCCTTGGGATCGCGGATGAACTCCGTGGCACCCGGACGGTCCTCGGAGTCCAGCACCTGCACCGCGCGCACGGGAGCGGTCGCCGTGAGGCCGGCCAGGCGCTGCAGCGCGACGGCGCTCGCGTTGCCGAACACCAGCACCACGAGGCGGCCGTCGGCCCAGCGCAGCAGGTCGTTCACGGTGCCGGGCGAGCCGTCCGGCCATTCGAAGGACACGTTCTGCACCGACAGGCCGCCGGTCGGCTCGCAGGCGCTGGAGCGCGTGTAGGGATTGGCGATGGCCATGCGCCCGGTGTTCACCAGCTGGCGCGCGAACATGTGCTGCCGCGCCAGGCTCAGCGTCGCATCGCGGAACAGCTTTTCCATGCGCGTCGACGGGCGCAGGAAGCGCGCCGTGCGGTTGGTGACCTTGACGTTCTGCTGGGCGGCGTCGTGCCGCTCCTCGTGGTAGCTGTCCAGGAGCGCGGGCGCCGCGCGGCCCTTCATCACCGCGGCCAGCTTCCATGCGAGGTTGTCCGCATCGGCGATGCCGGTGTTGCCGCCCCGCGCGCCGAAGGGGCTCACCACCTTGGCCGCGTCGCCCATGAAGAACACCCGGCCGTGCCGCATGCGGTCCACGCACTCGCTGCGGTAGGCATACGGCCCCACCCACACGATCTCGACCTCGCAATCGGGCCCGAACTGGCGCGTGAGGCGCTCGCGCACCAGCTCCTCGCGGCTGACTTCGGCGGGATCGGAATCGGGCGCCATCTGGTAGTCGATGCGCCACACGTTGTCGCCCATCAGGTGCTGCCACACCGCGCGGTTCTCGTTGAACGGGGCCTCGATCCAGGTGTGGCGCTCCACCGGCGGGTGCTTGCTGAAGCGCACGTCCGCGATGCACCAGCGGTCGTCGCCCTTCTTCGCCGTGACGGAGGCGCCGACCCACTGGCGGAAGGGGCTGTGGCAGCCGGTGGCATCGATCACGTGGTCGGCGCGCAGCTGGTAGTCGCCCGCCGGCGTGCTCACCGTGAGGGTGGCGCACTCGTTGTTCTGCTCGAACGCCGTGACGCGGTTCTTCCAGCGCAGCTCCACGCCGCCCAGCGCGTAGATGCGCTCGACGAGGTAGCCCTCGATGTAGAACTGCTGGATGTTGACGAAGGCCGGCTGCGTCGACAGGTTGAAAGAGCCCTGCTGCTTCAGGTCGAAGGAGTAGACCTCGTCCGCGCCGGCGAAGGTGCGGCCCACGCTCCACTGGATGCCCTTGGCCGCGATGCGCTCGTAGATGCCCAGGCGCTGGAAGATCTCCAGCGACTTCTGCGTGTAGCAGATGCCGCGCGAGGACGCGCCCTTGACGCCCACCGTGTTGTCCTCGTCCAGCAGCACGGCGCTGATGCCGTACTGCGCGAGCGCGCAGGCCAGGGTCAGGCCGGTGATGCCGCCGCCCACGATCACGATCTCGTGGTGGCTGGGTTGCCCGGAAGCGATTTCCGGCGGCTCCCGGAAGGGGTACTCCGGCAGCTCGTAGCCGCTGCCCTGGGTGAATTCGTAGCCGTTGGAATACGCCGCCTCGGCGTAGCGCTCCGCCATCGTTGATCCTCCTCGCGTGCAGTCCGCGCCGGATTCCGGGGTCGGGTCCCGGGCTGCAGGCTGCGCCGCGAGCTTAAAGGGTGATCCTTACTTCTTCACGAATTCCGGCCGGTCGTTCTGCTGGGGCTTGAGCGGCGCCGCCGACTTGCCGGCGGCGCGGTCGCGGCGCCACTGTTCCTTGCGCGCGGTCCACTCGCGCAGCCGCGCGTGCGCCGTCATGCTCTCCTGCAGCATCTGGAATTCGTCGGCGAGCTGCGCCGTCAGCTCCAGCCGGATGCCGTTCGGGTCGAAGAAGTAGATGCTGTGGAAGATGTGGTGGTCGGTGACGCCCAGCACCTCGACCCCGTGCGCTTCCAGGCGCGCCTTCATGTCCTGCAGCGCCTGGATCGAATCGACGCGGAAGGAGATGTGGTTGACCCACCTGGGCGTGTTGGGCGAGGGCTCGCAGGCCTGGTCGTCGCCGAGGTCGAAGAAGGCGATGAACGAGCCGTCCTGCAGGCGGAAGAAGAAATGCGTGTACGGGCAGTACTCGCCGGTGCTCGGGACGTGGTCGCTCTGGATGATGTGGTACAGCGGCAGGCCGAGGATGTCCTCGTAGAAGTGGCGCGTCTCCTCGGCATCGCGGGCGCGGTAGGCGTAGTGGTGCAGTTGCTGGATCGGCGCGGGCGCGGGCAGGGCGCTGCGGTCCTGGAGAACGGCGGCCATGGGTGTCTCCTTTGTTCGGGAATGCGTTGCGCATTCACTTTACCCTCGCTGTTGGAATGGGCCCTTGCGCGATCGGCCTGTGGAATGTAAAACCTTATCAATTACAGTTCTCTGATAGAGAAAAGCGATGAGCCGCATTGACTGCGGCTATTAGACGCGGCGCTCCGGCCTCACTACGCTTGTTGCGTCTTCGGCCGCGCCGAGGCAGGCATCCTGTTCACCCACCACGAAGGAGATTTCCATGGCAGCTCTGAAGGGATCCAAGACGGAAGAGAACCTGAAGGCCGCTTTCGCAGGCGAATCCCAGGCCAACCGCCGTTACCTGTATTTCGCGAACAAGGCGGACGTGGAAGGCCAGAACGACGTCGCGGCGCTGTTCCGCTCCACGGCCGAGGGTGAGACGGGCCATGCCCACGGCCACCTCGAGTGGCTGGAGCAGGTGGGCGACCCGGCCACCGGCCTGCCGATCGGCAGCACGCGCAACAACCTGAAGGCCGCGGTGGCCGGCGAGACCCACGAGTACACCGACATGTACCCGGGCATGGCCAAGACCGCGCGCGAGGAAGGCTTCGACGAGATCGCCGACTGGTTCGAGACCCTGGCCAAGGCGGAGCGCTCGCACGCCAACCGCTACACCAAGGCCCTCAACGAACTGGCCGACTGACCCTTGTCTTCCCCCTCCCCCTCCGGGGGAGGGCTGGGGTGGGGGGGCGCCCCCGGGGCGCCCCCCCCCCCCCCCCCCCCCCCACACAA